>JBAVJE010000292.1:0-4737 GCA_049687615.1 Salinimicrobium sp.
GGATTTTTTCAGCAAACTGGAGGAAACTGGATCTTTAAAGTTTCCGAAGATGGAGAAACTGCCTATAAAACACAGATTCGCCTGGGAAGCCAGAATACCGAATATTACGAAGTCCTGGAAGGACTAGCACCCGGCGACAAAGTGATTACTTCCAGCTATTCTAACTTTGGAGATGCTGAAGAACTAATCCTGAATTGACGTCACAGATTTGAATATAAACGTCTTTAAAAAACACCGATAAATCAGTCAAAAATGATAAAAATTACCAGGCTCGAAAAATATTACAAGACCGAAGAAGTACAAACAATCGCGCTTAATAAGCTTTCTTTTGAAGTAAAAGAAGGAGAATTCGCCGCGATCATGGGACCTTCAGGTTGCGGAAAATCTACCCTACTAAACATTCTTGGGTTACTCGATGACCCCGATGGAGGCAGCTATTTATTCAATGGCACAGAGGTCGCCGGTTACAATGAACGCCAGAGAGCAAAGCTTAGAAAGCATAATATTGGTTTTGTATTCCAAAGTTTTAACCTCATCGACGACCTAAGCGTTTTCGAAAACGTAGAATTGCCGCTGATCTACACCGGAGTAAAGCCTTCCGAAAGAAAAGAAAGGGTTCACGAAGTATTGGAAAAGATGCAGATCATGCATCGTAGAAAGCATTTTCCGCAGCAATTATCGGGAGGACAACAACAGCGAGTTGCAGTGGCACGAGCAGTAGTGAACAATCCAAAACTCATACTTGCAGATGAGCCGACCGGGAATCTGGACAGCAGCAACGGGAACGAGGTTATGGATCTCTTAACTGAACTAAACGAAGCGGGAACCACCATCATCATGGTAACGCACAGCGAACACGACGCGAAATTCAGCCATCGAATCATCAGGATGCTGGATGGGCAGAAGGTCACGGAAAATATACTGGTCTAATTCTCCCTCTACCTTCCAAAGGGGAAAATAAGCAGTTGACGAAGAGAATAACGATTAACAAATAACCAATAACCTTTTCAAAGATGATTAGGAATTATTTTAAAATAGCCTGGCGGAATTTCCATAAAAATCTAAGCCTGTCTTTGATAACTCTTGGAGGTTTGTCTATAGGCATTACTGCAGTATTGCTTATTGGTTTATATATAAATGGACAAACAAACTATGAAGACTTTCAGCAAAACAAATCTTCATTGTACCGGGTAGGTTTTCACTACTGGCAGAAAGGAGAAAAAATTGGAGATGGATCAAAATTTACGCCTCCTTTTGGACCCGATGCACAAAATGAATTTCCTGAAATCAAATCTTTTACAAGATTGTCTTCACAAAGGCTGGCATATATTTCCTATAAAGGCAAAACTATCAAGCTAGAGAATATCCATCATGCAGATTCTTCTTTTTTCCAGCTTTTTTCATATAAACTATTGAAAGGTAACAGCCGGTCTGTTTTAAGAGAACCTTATTCCATAGTCTTAACTGAGGAGACTGCGAACAAAATTTTCGGAACAGACACAGATGTAATTGGAAAAGTGGTAAGGCTAAATAATCAAACAGATTATATGGTTAGTGGTATTGCCCGGGAAGCTCCGGCAAATTCACATCTCAGCTTTAATGCCTTACTCTCATTTACTACACTCTACAAAGAATCCGGAAATTATATGGACTGGAACGGTGGCCAGCAGTATACAACTTACCTGCAGTTAAAAGATGGTGCAAATTCTGAATTACTGGAAAAAAAACTGCCGGCCTTTATGTGGAAACATATAAACCGGAAATTTTCCGAAAAAGGTTTTAGAGTTGATGCATCATTACAACCCCTTGAAGATATCCATCTTTATTACAGTGATGCTTCGAGAAGTTTGCGAACAAATATTTATGTTTTTGCAATCGTTGCTTTACTTATTCTTATTATATCCAGTGTAAACTATATCAACCTTACTACGGCTCAAGCCGTCACAAGATTTAAGGAAATTGGAGTAAGAAAAGTTTTAGGAGCCCGCCATACACAATTGATAAAACAATTTCTTATTGAAACCACACTGCTCACAAGCTTAGCGTTTCTTATTTCTCTCGTATTAATAACACTATTAATCCCCATTTATCAGCAAACCACCGGTACTAGCTTGCCTTCTTTAAGTGCAAATTCCATTCCTGCTCTTATGTTACTATTTATACTTATAATGATCGTTGGAATTATTGCAGGGAGCTATGTGGCTTTTTATATTTCTTCATTTAATGCCACAAAAATATTTAAAGGACTTCTGCCACAAAATACCCAAGGTACATTCAGAAAAGGTTTAATCGTTGCTCAATTTGCTATAACCATTGGATTATTGATTTGCACTTCGGTGGTAAGTCTTCAATTAATATACAGCAACAACTCGAATCCGGGTTTTGACAAAAACCAAATTATAGTGGTGCCTCTAATTGGTGAGGAAACGCAACAAAAACATTCATTAGTTCAACAGAAATTATTACAAATACCCCAAATTCAGCAAGTATCAGCTCTTTCAGAAATCCCCTATGATGGTATTACCAGTAATGGATTTGTTCCTGAAGGGGAAACCGAAGCAATAGTAATTCACCAACTGAATGCCGATGAGAATTTTCTAAAAACATTCAACATAAGTCTTGTGGAAGGAGAATTTTTCGCAAAAGACAGATCCATTGTAAATGATGGTTATGTGATCAACGAAACTCTTGCCAAAACTCTGGGATGGCAGGATCCATTGGGCAAAACCATTGGCAGAGACGGGGAACATAAAGTTGTGGGGGTAATTAAAGATTTTCACTTCGCTTCATTACATGATAAGATAGAGCCCCTTATCATCACCAATAAACCATGGGCAAACCATTATTCATATCTCGCAATAAAATATCAAAAGGCTGATGTTTCGTCTTTAATAAATGATATCCGGCAAACATGGAAAAATGATTTAGGAGGAGCGCCTTTTGATTATTGGTTTTTAGATGAGGTTTTTAATAAAATCTATAAATCTGAAGAAAGGTTTCAACAGATATTCATTTATTTTTCAGCCATATCAATAATACTTTCATTAGCCGGTGTGTTTGGATTAGTGGCACTTACTATTAAACTACGTACGAAAGAGTTTGGAATCAGGAAAGTTCTGGGCGCAGGGCTTTTTGATATAATAAAGCTCACTACAAAAAGCTTTGTTATTGGGATAGGTTTGGCTAGTCTCATCGCTACACCCATTGTATGGTATGTTATGAATAAATGGCTACAAAATTTTGCTTACAGAATTTCCATTAGCTGGTGGATCTTTGTTATCTGTAGTCTAACAATTCTACTTATCACAATTTTAACTATCAGTGTTCAGGCTGTCAAAGCAGCAATTGCTAACCCCTCCAAAAGTTTAAGAACCGAATAATCTTTCAGATATGATCAAACATAATTTTAAAATAGCTTGGAGGAGTATCTGGAAAGCAAAATCCTATTCGCTTATTAATATCGTGGGGCTTTCTGCAGGGCTGGCCAGTTTCATCATTGTTCTGTTGTATCTTAACTATGAGTTGAGTTATGACACCTGGTCTCCGGAAATGGAAAAGGTTTACCGGGTGGGTATGAATACCCACGGTGATATTCAAAATAACACTCCGGCACCACTGGCTTCGTTTTTTGCTGAAAAATATCCTAAAATCGAAGCAGCCACCTCTATGAACGGATACGGAGAATATGAGGTAATTATAAGCACAGACAAAAAGCAAATTTACCATAATGGGTTTGCTTCTGTCGATTCCCTTTTTCTAAAGGTATTTCCATACCATCTTATTCAGGGGGACAGGAATACTGCGTTAAATGCTCCAAATTCTGTAATAATCAGCCAGGAACTAGCCGAAGAACTTTTTGGGAAGTCCAATCCCATAGGGCAAACACTAAAGGTTTTTAATGTAATGGAAGGAGTAGTGACCGGAGTTATAGAACTTCCGGAAACCCCCTCTCATCTTACGGTTCATTTGATCATGCGCGATCCCTATGAAAAACAGAATTTTTTCTGGAATAATTATTCCTATGAGACTTATCTCAAAATAAATCAAACTGTTACTACCACTAAACTTGAAGAAGATCTTAACCGCATATATTTTGAAGAACGGATCAAAAAAGATGAAAACTTAAACGCGGAATACAAGAATTCAGGTAACCGCACACTACTTTTTACCGATGCTGTGCCGGATATTCAAAATTTTTCGCAGTATGGAAATAGCAATATGCAAACTGTTTCTGTACTTTTTATTCTTGCGATTTTGTTATTGATTATTGGAGCCATTAATTTCAGTAATCTTAGCATCGCAAAATCACTCGGAAAAATCAAGGAAATTGGGGTCCGAAAAGTATTAGGATCAGGAAACTGGAATTTATTCTGGCAGTTCATGGCAGAAGCAATTCTGCAATGTGTTATAAGCCTGATCATAGCAACCGGGGTCGTTCTGCTGAGTTTACCATATGTGAACAGCATATTTGGGCTTGAACTTAGCTTGGGAGGTAATTCTGAGGTTATGGGCCAGATTGGTCTCTGTTTAGGTGGCATTATCCTTATATCAGGTCTTTTCCCATCCATTTTCCTATCCAGATTTAATCTTTTAAAAATTCTGAATGGAGGCACCTCCAAAGGAAATAAAGGCCTCGCTTTAAGGAACGTGCTGATTATTTTTCAATTTATGGTCACCTCATTTTTCATCATCGCCATTATTGTGATCAACAAACAATTGAATTATATCCAAACCAAA
>JBAVJE010000293.1:0-3942 GCA_049687615.1 Salinimicrobium sp.
AAGCGGGGCAGTGGTTGTAACGATTGTAGTTACATAAACGCAGAAACCACTTTTAGGATAAGAGCCGGTTTGAAAAGCCGTTTTTTTTTATTGCGGAAGAGATAGTAACGGAATAGAAAGGCCCGAAGCCATCATCCTGGTCTTGCTCCTGTGTAACAGCGACCCCCAAAATCCGCGCTCCTGTGGAATCATTACCAGCATACCGGCATCAAAGCTTCTTATCTCTTCTTCGATTGCTTTAATTACGCTATCGGCATTCTTGCTCTTATAGCTATAATCTACATCCTCAAAATCGGGGATGACTTTTTCAGTTCGAGCCATCTTTTTATGCTGAAGACTACCTTCCACGTGGAAAATTTCAATTTGTGCCTCCAGCTGTCTTGCCAGGTCTTTTACATTTTGCTTTACTTTTTTCTTCACTTTTTCAATATTCTCACAAGCGAAAAGAATATTCTTTGACTTTTGGAAAGTGGCTTTTAGCGGCACCGCAAGTACAGGGTACTTAAGCTGCAGAATGACCGAAGTCGTGGTATTTCCAAAGATATCCTGCTCAATTGAACTAGAAGCCATTCCCATGACTACCAGCTCGGCGTTATATTTTTTGAAAATCCGCTCCAATTCATCCTCCAGCACGAGGAACAAACCAGATTGATGTTCCACCTTAATGCCATATTTATCCCCAAGATTTTCTGCCCTTTCTTTGAGCAGCAAACGATTGGTCTCTTCCAGTTTTAAAATGGACCGGGCAGGAAGAACAGAGTTCGAGGTATGTAAAGGAAGACTATAGGAGTTAAAAATGACAACTTTTGATCCGCTTAGTTTTGCCAGGGCTCCGGTATATTCCAGGGCATTTTCTGCTTCCTTAGAAAAATCTGTAGCAACAATGATGGTTTTCATGGTTTTGGGTTAATTTGGGAATAGTATAAATCTACACAAATTCTATTTTTTCTTTAGAGCTCCAGCCTAAAAAATATTCCTGTTGAAAAGTATTATTTAGCAATTTCTGCAGAATTTTCATTATTTTATACTTATGAAGTACAGGATCAATATCTTAGAAATGCAGTTAAATGAAATGGAGGGCTTTCTGCCTTCTCTAAACAAAGAAAATCTTGCCGTTTCTGCCGTAAATGTGGGCTGGCATATTTCCCACAGTCTAAAAGTGATCAATAACATACTGCAGCGTCTGGAAAATTCAGATCCTGCTAAGTTTAAAAAGCAATTTAGTTTTCTTCGTTTGTCCATTTTTCTCTTCGGAAGAATTCCCCGTGGTAAGGCACAGGCTCCTTCCGCAGTATTACCCGATAAAGAGATTGATGCCTCCAGGCTTGCCGGGGAGATAGCACTTACCAGGGAAAATATTTTAAAGCTGAATGACCTTCCAAAAAAGGCATTTTACGCCCATCATTATTTTGGAAATCTTGACCGAAACCAGACCGTCAAATTCCTTACTATCCATACCCAACATCATCTTAAGATCATTAGGAGTATATTGTATTAACTGCAGTAAAGCATGACATATGTCATGTGTTTAATAATTATTTCCTTTTTTTATAGCTTATTTTCTTGAAAAATAATAAATTTAAGAAGCAATTTCCAATGGAATTAAAGTATAAAGAATGACGTTTCTTATTAATATTCCGTCTCCCCAGGTAGATTGCATTCCCTATTCCATTCTTGTTTCAGTAAAACCAATAGATCATGAAAATTTATGATGAAAAACACATCAAAAATGTAGTCTTTGTGGGTGCTCACAACAGCGGCAAAACTACCCTGGCAGAAACCATGCTTTTCGAAGCCGGCCTGCTCAACCGGCGAGGCACGGTTGAAACAAAAAATACAGTTTCAGACTTTCACGAAATTGAGCAGGAGAAAGGAAATTCTGTATTTGCTACTCCTTTGCATACCGAGTGGCGCAATTACAAGATCAATATTATCGATACTCCGGGACTTGATGATTTTATTGGAGAGATTATTTCTTCTATTAAAGTTGCCGATACGATTGTGACGGTACTTAATGGCCAGTATGGGGTAGAAGCCGGTACAGAGATCATATGGAATTACATCGATAAATATAATAAGCCCATGCTTTTTGTGATCAACCAGATAGATCATCCCGGGCTTGATTTTGAAACCTCTTTTAACAGCATCAAAAGCCTCGTGGGTAATAACGCCGTAAAAATGCAGTATCCTTTGATCGTGGATAATTCGCAGTGTATTATCGATGTGCTGAAAATGAAGATGTATAAATTCTCTGCGGAAGGAGGAAAACCTGAAAAATTGCCTATTCCAAAAGATCAGCAGGAGACAGCAAATCGCTTGCACAATGAACTGGTCGAAAAAGCTGCCGAAAATGACGAGGCACTTATGGAGCTTTTCTTTGAAAAAGGAACGCTAAATGAAGATGAGATGAGAAAAGGTATTAAAGCAGGAATGCTTAACCATGATCTCTTCCCCGTTTTCTGCATCTCGGCACTTCTTGATATGGGCAGCGGCCGTTTGATGGGCTTTATAGACAATGTTGCTCCTTCGGCTGCCGATATGCCTGTGGAGCAAAGCCTCGAAGGCAAAAATATTCAACCTAAAAAAGATGCGCCCGCCGCGCTTTTTGTTTTTAAAACAGAACACCAGCCAAACCTTGGACAAATTACTTTCTTTAAAGTGAAGAGCGGCGAAGTGAAGGTCAACGATAAACTCGTCAATTCCCAAACCGGAGAAACTGAAGTTTTGAACCAGCTCTTCATTATGGATGGGAAAGATCGAAATCCGGTGTCAAAATTAACGGTAGGGGATATCGGGGCCACTCTAAAGCTAAAGTCTACAGAGACCAATAACACGCTCTGTACTCCCGGACACGAACTGTCAATAAAACCCATTCAATATCCCCAGGCCAGGATTCGAAGAGCGGTGAGTGCGGTGAATACTAAAGATGAGGAAAAGCTAAGTGATGCGCTCAGAAAAATTCAGAGCCAGGATCCAACGGTTAACATCTCTTTTTCTAAAGAATCCAGGGAACTCATTATTGCCTGCCAGGGAGAATTGCATTTGGCTACTGTGGACTGGACCCTCAAAAATATCTACGGAATTGAGGCGAAATTTGAAAAACCAAAGATCACCTTCCGGGAAACCATTCAACGTACATCGGCTGCCAATTACCGCCACAAAAAGCAATCTGGAGGGTCGGGACAATTTGCCGAGGTACACATGAAAATCGAACCCTGGGAAGAAGAGATGCCGGAACCTGAAGGTTTCAACATTCGAGGCAAGGACGAGTTAGACCTTCCCTGGGGTGGGAAACTCGTTTTCTACAACTGTATTGTTGGTGGAGTGATAGACCAACGTTATTTACCTTCGGTGATGAAGGGAATTCTTGAGGTAATGGAAGAAGGGCCATTGACGGGCTCCTTCATAAGGGATGTACGTGTAATGGTGCACGATGGGAAAATGCATTCTGTAGATTCTAACGATATTTCCTTTAAAATAGCAGGAGCACATGCCTTCAAAGAGGCATTTTTGAATGCCAATCCAAAACTTCTGGAACCTGCACTTGAACTTACAGTTAGAGTTCCTGAAGAAATGGTGGGAAATGTCATGACCGAGTTACAAACGCGTCGCGCCATTATTCAGGGTATAGAAAGTGCCGATAATTACCAGATCCTGAAGTGTATCGCTCCCGAAGCCGAGCTCTACGGTTTTTCAACCGAACTCCGCTCCCTTACAAAGGGTAGGGCGACCTTTAAAACCACTTTTCATGAATATCAACCGGTTCCAACAAATGTTCAGATGAATTTGGTGAAACAGAAAGAGCTTGTAAAATAACCTCTTCAAAAGAAGATAAGCTCCGGAATTTCCGGGGCTTATTGTTTTTAAATAGCTTCCAAAAATGCCATTTTTGGAAGCTATTTAAATTAGTCTTTTTGCCAATTTTCGGTTTTTAATTAAAAC
>JBAVJE010000294.1:0-2187 GCA_049687615.1 Salinimicrobium sp.
AAGCATCAAGCTGGACGGTACCATGGCCGATCCTGTTTACGATGGGAATATACATTTCAATCGCGCCGGGTTCACGGTAGCAATGCTCAACGCTCCTTTTGTTTTTCCTGATGAGACATTGCGACTGGACAACAAAGGTTTTTACCTGAACAGTTTTGAGATCCGGGATGTTAACGGTAATGCGCTTGTAGTAGATGGATCTGTCAATATTGAAGAATTGCTGAATCCCGCATTCGATTTAAGTTTTACAGCCAATAATTTCAAGGCCCTAAGTTCAACCGAAGAAGACAATGATCTTTTCTACGGAACAGCTATTTTTGATGCTACCGGTTCTGTGACCGGAGATCTTGTTATGCCAATTGTGAAATTAGATTTAGATGTAGAGGAAAATACCGATATGACCTATGTGATACCCAAAGCTACTTTTGGAGTAGAGGAACGGCAAGGAGTTGTAGTTTTTGTAAACCGTGAGAATCCAGATCGCATACTTACCCGCACAAGAGGTGATGGAGAAAGCGTTTCTTTCTCTGGCTTCCAGCTTAACTCATACATTTCGGTACAAAAGAATGCCACTTTCAAGGTCATTCTTGATAAAGAGACGGGTGATAATTTTCAGGCTTCAGGAGAAGGAGACTTATTGTTTGATATTTATCCCAACGGACGCACCACTATGTCGGGCCGCCTGGAGATTAACGATGGTCATTACGAGATGAGTCTCTACAACCTGGTGACCAGGAAATTCAATATTATGGAAGGCAGTAGCATAGTTTGGGCAGGCGACCCTTTGGATGCCGATCTAAATATTACTGCTGTTTATGAGGTAGAAACTTCGGCTTCAGCTTTAATGGCACCGCAGCTTACCAGTGCCGATCTTGATGTCAAGGATCGCTACCGCCAGGAGTTGCCATTTTTGGTCTATCTTAATATTGACGGTTCCATCACCGCACCCAAACTTTCCTTTGGCCTTGATATGCCCGAAGATGAGCAAGGAGCGATAGGCGGGCAGGTCTACGGAAGGGTACAACAGGTGAACCAGCAGGAGAATGAGTTGAATAAACAGGTTTTTTCACTGCTTGTACTTAACAGGTTCTTTCCCGATTCCGGAAGTGATGGAAGTTCGGGAGGCACCCTTTCTTTTGCCCGGGATAATCTTAATGAAGCACTTTCAGATCAACTCAATATGTTTTCAGATCGCTTATTAGGCGAAACAGGGGTCAATCTTAATTTTGGTCTCGACACCTATACAGATTACCAGGGAGATGCCCCGAAGACAAGAACGCAGCTGGATATAAATGCTCAAAAAAGCCTTTTTAACGACCGGTTAGTGGTGAGTGTTGGTAGTGAAGTCGATTTGCAGGGAAGTAGTGCCGTAAATGAGGAAAGTCCGGTGATCGGGAATGTAAGCCTTGAATATTTGTTGACTGAAGACGGGCGTTTTAGACTAAAAGCCTTCCGTAAGAAAAGCTTTGAAAACGTCATTGACGGGCAAATTATCATTAGCGGGCTTTCGCTGATTTTTACACAGGAATTCAACAGGTTTCATGAGCTTTGGAATGAGATCATTAGAAATGAACAGCAGAAAAAACGGAAACAGCAGGAAAAAGAAAAAGAAAAAGATCAGGAATAAACTTATGTATATGCTAAATAGAGGGAAAATAGGAATTGTTTTGGCGCTTTTGCTTTTACTGGTGGTGCAGTCCTGCAGTGTACGAAAATTTATTCCCGAGGAAAAATTCCTATACACCGGAGCCAATCTTAAAATGGAGTCGCAAGATGAAATTGAAGATAAGAAGGAACTGAAAACGGAGTTGGAGACAGTAATCTCACCCAAACCTAATAGTAAATTCCTGGGCAGCAGGTTTGGCCTTTACTTTTATTACAAAGCTCAAAAAGAACATCCGGGTTTCATCAATAAGTTCCTGAATAAAAAGTTTGGGGAAGAACCTGTTTACCTTTCAGATGCCGATCCATTTCAAACCGAAAAGATACTGAAGAACAGGCTGGAAAACCGAGGATATTTTTATAGCAGGGTAGATCATTCTGTAGAAAGAAATGATGACAGGAAAACTGCCCATGTTAATTATACGACCAGGCTTCCTGAAGAACCTTATGTTCTGGAAAATTACAAAATGGACAATGACTCCATAACTATTTACAAGGAAATCAAGCAGACTCTGGACGAGTCCC
>JBAVJE010000295.1:0-6601 GCA_049687615.1 Salinimicrobium sp.
AAGAATTATGGGGTTTTAATGAAGTTTTGAACACTTTCCAATATAGTTTTGATAAAAAAAGCGCTAAAATTAACAGGAATTTATATTTTTATTATCAAAAGTTATATATTGCATTTATTTCCTGAACATGAAGCAGAAGTTAATATTTGCCATATGCGTTGTGCTGGCTATACTCGTGAATTTAGCGGGTATTTTTTATGAAAATTTCTGGCTTAGAAAAGTGGGTGAAATGTTTTTCTTTCTTCCGCTTATTGGATATTACTACAAGGCACTACCTTTAAAAAATCCCAATTTATTGGGTTTTTTATTTTCTGTGATCATCGCTTCAGTTTTAACATTTGCAGGGGATATCTGGTATCTTAATCTAATAAGTCTTGGTTTATGGTTGGGCGCCTATATCTTCCTTGCTAGAGAGGCGGTTAAACATACCGAATATGAAAGAGGCAGCCGCTTCACAACCTTTTATTTTGTTTTGGTTGTCACAGTATATGCCTATTTGCTTTCCTTGCATATCCTGGAAATTGAGCGCAACCTGGGAGAAACCTTTGATTTATTACTGTATATCATCTATTACTTGAACATACTTATTTTTGCCGTGACGGCCCTTGTTTACTATCTTAACTCTTTTTCCCGAAAAGCTGTTTTCTTTATTTGCCTGGCACTTTCATTCATCTTTGCCGATGTTTTGAGAGATATGGAAATCTTCTATTTTAGAGACCTTAGCGTAGAAATCGTGGGTTCCTTAATCAGGTTTGCGGCACTTCTACTGTCTTTTTTATTCTTTGTAACCCGGGAAAAAAAGCTGAGGTTACTGCACCTCGTATAAATTCTCCCGTTATCTCCTCTTTTTGTGTTTTTTTAATGGCTAATTTTGCCGCGTGAACATTTTAGATGCAAAGATAAAGATAGCCCGTAAAAGGCTGCTTTCTTCGGAAGGAGCTCGTGATTGGAACCCATCAGGGAATTCGATGATGGTGATTATTGAGTCGGAAGAAGATGAGCTCAAAGAAGCATTTTTGATGCTCCGCGAGCATCTTAAAATTTCCGAAGAAAATTTCTTTTTCTTGCTTTGCCCAAGAAAGACATCCAAAAATGACATTTTTGCGACCCCTTGTTTTACAGCAGCAGATCTTAACTGGACAGGAAATATTAAAAATGAGAATTTGAAGGAGTTTTTTGACAAAACTTTTGATGTCGTTGTCTCTTTTGCTGCTTCAGAAAATAAATTGGCCGCCTTTGCCGTTTCTGTTGCCGGGCCAGGGCTAAAAGTAGGCCGGGAAAGTAGTTCTCAAATTGATTTTGACCTGCTTATCGCTACACAACCTGAAGAGCCCGAACTGTTCACAACAGAACTTGAAAAATATTTGAAAATTTTAAAAATTGAGGTATGAATAAATTTGTTGGCACCGGGGTAGCGCTTGTAACTCCTTTTAAAGAAGATCTTTCGGTAGATAAAGAGGCGCTTAAGAAGCTCGTTAGCTTCCAGATAGATAACGCTGTCGATTATATGGTGGTGCTTGGAACCACCGGTGAGAGCGCAACGCTTTCTTCCGAAGAAAAGAAAGAGGTCATAGAGACCGTGGTTTCAGAAAATAACGGCAGATTGCCCCTTGTGCTTGGCGTTGGTGGAAATGCTACTTCGAAAGTTGTAGAAGAATTAAAGCATACAAATCTTTCGGCTTTTGATGCGGTGCTTTCGGTTTCTCCATATTATAATAAGCCCTCACAGGAAGGAATTTTTCAGCATTATAAAGCTGTTGCGGCAGCTTCGGCCAAACCGGTGATCCTTTACAATGTTCCGGGAAGAACAGGTTCCAATGTATTACCTGCTACCGTGAAAAGACTGGCGGAAGAAGTGGAGAACATCATTGGAATCAAAGAGGCCGCGGGTGATATCGTGCAGGCCATGAAGTTGATCGATATGCTGCCTAAAGATTTTCTTGTGATCTCTGGTGATGACATGATAACTCTGCCAATGGTTCTTGCGGGTGGACACGGGGTGATTTCTGTCATTGGGCAGGGTTTTCCTGCTGAGTTCTCAAAAATGGTAAAACTGGGCCTTGATAGGAAAGTAGACGAGGCGTACAGGCTACATTACAAAATTGCGCCTTCCATAGATCTTATCTTTGCTGAAGGTAACCCGGTTGGTATAAAAGCTTTACTGGAAAAAAGAGGGGTTTGTAGTAATACACTAAGGCTTCCGCTGGTAAAATCTACATCTCAACTTACAGGAAAGATCAATAATTTTGTAGAAAATTTCCAGGTAGCGTAACTAAAAAAACCAGCAGGGACTATAAATTCCTGCTCAAACTAAAGTTTTTATAATAAGGCAGAAAAGAGTATTTTTGCCAGATGTTAAAATCAAGAATGAGAAAAATAATTCTTTTATTAAGCATAGTTGTGCTTGCGACATCCTGTAGTGAATATCAAAAGGTCCTGAAGTCTAAAGACACAGGATTAAAATATTCCACCGCAGAGAACTTGTACAATGAAGCAAAGGCCGGAGAGGGAAATGTGAAAAGGAAATTCATGAAGGCATTAAGGCTTTTTGAGCAGGTCGTGCCTGAATTCCGTGGAAAACCCCAGGGACAAAAACTCATGTTCCTTTACGCCGATACTTACTATGAACTGGAAGATTATAATTTGGCAGGTTACCAATTTGAACGCTTCAGCGAAACCTACCCACAAAGTGAGAAAGCAGAGGAAGCAGCCTTTAAAGGTGCCAAAAGTTATTATTTCCTGTCTCCTCCATATAATCTTGATCAAAGAGAAACCCAGAAAGGCATTTCTAAGCTGCAGGCGTATATCAACCGTTATCCTGAAGGGGAAAAAATGGAAGAAGCCAATGAACTCGTTACCGAACTTAGGGTGAAGTTGGAGAAAAAGGCTTACGAGATTGCTAAACAATATCATCACACGAAAAATTTCAAAGCGGCCATAACAGCCTTTAATAATTTTATTTTAGAATACCCGGGTTCACCTTTCAGGGAAAAAGCATTTTACTACAAGTTTGATTCGGCTTACCAGTATGCGATCAACAGCTACGCTTACGCAATGCCCGAAAGACTTGATGATGCCAGCACCTATTTTCAGGATTACAAAAGGTATTATCCGCAGGGAGAATTTATAACAGAAGCCGAAGAATCTTTTACAGATATTCAACGAAAAGAAGAAAGTTTATAATAAAGCAGTAACAATGATAGATTTAAAGAAGAATGATGCGCCTGTAAACACAGTTACTCTGGATAAAAACCGGGTTGACGCGCCTACTCAAAATATCTATGAGGCGATCTCTATCGTTTCAAAGAGAGCTACCCAAATCAATTCTGAGATTAAAAAAGAATTGTTGGAGAAGCTTGACGAATTCGCGACTTACAATGACAGTCTTGATGAAATCTTTGAGAACAAGGAGCAAATCGAGGTTTCCAAGTTCTATGAAAAGCTGCCAAAACCTCACGCTTTAGCTGTGCAGGAATGGCTTGAAGATAAGATCTACTACCGCCACACTAAAAGCGAGTAATTAGTTATGTCTGTTCTAAGCGGCAAAAAAATACTCCTTGGTGTTACCGGCGGTATTGCCGCTTATAAAACAGCTTTCCTGGTTAGGTTGTTCATAAAGGCAGGTGCAGAAGTTAAGGTTGTCATGACCCCTGCTTCCCGAGAATTTGTGACTCCCCTAACACTTTCCACACTTTCCAAAAATGAGGTTGTTTCATCCTTTACTAAAGAAGAGGATGAGAATAACCTGTGGAATAATCATGTGGACCTTGGTCTTTGGGCCGATCTTGTGCTTATTGCGCCGGCCACAGCTAATTCGCTTTCTAAAATGGCGACCGGCAACAGCGACAATTTTCTTTTGGCCACTTACCTTTCGGCTAAATGTCCTGTTTATTTCGCGCCTTCCATGGATCTTGATATGTACAAGCATCCTGCAACCAAAAAAAGTATAGAGACCCTTATTTCCTTCGGAAATATTTTTATTCCCCCTACCGCGGGCGAACTGGCGAGCGGACTCACGGGCGAAGGCCGAATGGCCGAACCTGAAGATATCGTAAGCTTTATCGAAGAGCATATTGCTGAAGCTTTGCCGCTTCGGAACAAAAAAATCCTTATTACCGCCGGTCCAACATACGAAGCGATTGATCCGGTGCGTTTTATAGGAAATCATTCCAGCGGAAAAATGGGTTATGAACTTGCAGCCGCGGCTAAAGAAGCAGGGGCAGAAGTGATTCTTATATCCGGGCCCACTCATTTGCAGAACCCTAACCCCGACATTAAATTGATTAGGGTGCAAAGCGCACAGCAGATGTTTGATGCGGCTATGGAAAATTATGATTCGGTAGACGTGGCTATTGCAGCCGCAGCTGTTTCAGACTACCGGCCTAAAAATGTTGCAAACCAAAAGATCAAGAAGACAAACGAGAATTTGACCCTGGAACTGGAAAAAAATCCAGACATTCTTGCCAGTCTGGGGAATAAGAAAGTGAAGCAGTTGCTTATTGGTTTTGCATTGGAGACAGAGAATGAAGAGGAGAATGCATTGGGTAAACTGGAAAGAAAAAACCTGGATTTTATTGTGCTTAATTCATTAAACGATTCTGGTGCCGGCTTTAGAACTGAAACCAATAAAATCAAGATTCTCTTTAGGGATGGCGAAAAAAAGAATTTTGATTTGAAGACTAAAAAAGAGGTTGCCGAAGATATTTTGAATGAAATCAAAGCTGTATTAAATGTATAGATTGGTACTTGTTGCGGTTTTTTTCCTTACAGGCTTGATTGGGCGTGCCCAGGAACTCAACTGTCAGGTGGTGGTGAATGCAGAGCAAACGGGACAGGCAAATACTTCGGTCTTTAAAACGCTTCAAAATTCTCTTGGCGAATTCATCAACCAAACGCAGTGGACCAATAAAGAATTTCTTCCGCAGGAACGTATCAACTGCAGCATGTTTATCAACATCAATGAATATAGCACCAACTCCTTTTCGGGAACCATTCAGGTGCAGTCTTCGCGTCCCGTATTTGGATCAACTATGGTTACGCCGGTGTTCAATTTCAATGATCAACAGTTCAGCTTTCAATATACCGAATATGAACCTCTGCAGTATAACCCTACAGAATTCAAATCTAACCTCATCTCGGTTGTTACCTTTTATGTCTATACGATTCTAGGACTTGATGCCGACACCTTTGAGGAGCAGGGCGGAACCATCTATTATGAAAAGGCGAACCAGATAGTGAACGCCGCACAACAGGGAACTAACGCAGGATGGAAAGTGACAGATGGTAACAAATCCCGCTACAGGCTGAATGCAGATTTGCTTTCCAATTCCTTTTCGGGATACAGAAAAGCGCTTTATGATTATCACCGTAACGGGCTGGATGTAATGCACATGTCACCTCTGGAAGGGAAAAAAGGAGTTGCTACGGCAATTCTTGACCTTGAGAGAATGAGTGAACGACGTCCAAACTCCCTGTTGATAAGGACTTTTTTTGATGCCAAGGCAGACGAAGTGGAGCAAATTTTTAGTGGTGGCCCTACTGTTCAAGTAAAAGAAGTGGTGGATGCCTTGAGTAATCTTGCACCAACTTTATCTGAAAAATGGGGGAATATCCGCTATTAAAAATCAATTTCCAGTTTTATATTTTTTGGTGATTTTTGATCATTGCCAATTATAAATTGATTATATCTTTATCCTAAATTTTATTTCTCTTGCTTACAAGCCTTTCCATAAAGAACTATGCGCTCATTGAGGATATCCAAATGAATCTTCAAAGCGGCTTTACTACCATTACCGGGGAAACCGGGGCAGGAAAGTCAATTATGCTCGGTGCTCTTTCCCTTTTGTTGGGTAAAAGAGCCGATTTTAGTGCTATTCGTGATCCCCAAAAAAAGTGTGTGATTGAAGGTGTTTTCAATATCGAATCTTATGATTTAAAATCTCTTTTTGCTGCTGAAGACCTGGATTATGAGGTACAGACCATCATAAGAAGGGAAATTTTGCCTTCAGGGAAATCGCGAGCTTTTATAAACGATACGCCGGCCAATCTTTCTTCTTTGCAGGTGCTGGGGGAACGTTTGCTGGATATTCACAGTCAACATGAAACCTTGAGTCTCGGCGACAATGAATACCAATTTCTCGTAATAGATTCACTTGCGGGAAATGCAGAAAAACTGAAGTCTTACCGTCACAACTTACAGGGTTTAAAAAATCTCCAAAGACAGTTGCAGGAGCTCAAAGAAGAGCAGTCGCAAGCTTCCAAAGAATATGATTATAATCTGTTTTTGCTGAATGAACTGCAGGAGGCAAAGCTGCAGGAAGGAATGCAGGAGGAGCTGGAGGAGCGTTACGAAGAGCTAAGTAATGTCGAGCAGCTCACCGAGCAGTTAGGAGGTGCGGTAAACGCCATACAACGGGAGGAGATTGGTGCTGCCGCATCACTAAGGGAGGCCAGGAGTAACCTGCAAAAAATTTCGGCGATTTCTTCTAATTACCACAATTTATTTGAGCGACTGCAAAGCGTGAATATTGAATTGGAAGATATTACCGCAGAACTGGAGACTGCGCTTGAAAAAGTTGAAGCAAACCCCGAGGAGTTACAG
>JBAVJE010000296.1:0-4211 GCA_049687615.1 Salinimicrobium sp.
GGTATATCAATTGCTAATCTTCAGAAAAACAAAGACTATGAATTTGAATAATTTTACCATAAAATCACAAGAGGCCATACAGCAGGCGCAACAGCTGGCACAGGAACTTGGCCACCAGCAAATCGAGAATGAACATATTTTCAAAGCGGTCATGCTGGTTGAAGAAAATGTAACTCCTTTTCTTCTGAAAAAATTAAATATTAATGTTGGTCTGTTTCAGCAAATTTTAGACAAGACCCTACAAAGTTTTCCGAAGGTATCGGGAGGAGACATTATGCTCTCCCGCGAAGCCTCAAGAACCCTGAATGAGGCCTCTTCCATAGCGAAAAAGATGGAAGATGAGTATGTATCTATTGAACACATTATCCTGGCTATCTTCAGGTCTACCAGTAAGGTTAGTCAAATCCTGAAAGATCAAGGCGCTACCGAGAAAGGCTTAAAGGCGGCCATTGAAGAATTGAGAAAAGGCGAAAAGGTGACCTCGCAAAGTGCAGAAGAAACCTATAACTCCCTCAACAAATACGCTAATCACCTTAACAGGATGGCCGAAGAAGGCAAGCTTGACCCCGTGATTGGGCGAGATGAGGAAATAAGAAGAGTTTTACAGATCCTTTCCCGAAGAACCAAAAACAACCCAATGCTGGTTGGGGAACCCGGAGTTGGTAAAACAGCTATTGCCGAAGGCCTTGCTCATAGGATCATTGCAGGTGACGTCCCGGAAAACCTAATGGACAAACAAATATATTCCCTGGATATGGGAGCTTTGATTGCAGGTGCAAAATACAAAGGAGAGTTTGAGGAAAGACTTAAAGCCGTTATTAAAGAGGTAACCTCCAGCGAGGGAAATATCGTGTTGTTTATTGACGAGATCCACACCCTGGTTGGTGCCGGTGGGGGCCAGGGCGCCATGGATGCCGCCAATATATTAAAGCCCGCCCTGGCTCGTGGAGAGCTAAGAGCCATTGGAGCAACAACTTTAGACGAATACCAGAAATATTTTGAAAAAGACAAGGCTTTAGAAAGACGTTTTCAAAGAGTAACAGTAGAAGAACCTGATACAGAAAGTGCCATCTCAATCCTGCGCGGGATCAAAGAAAAATATGAGACCCACCACAAGGTTCGGATTAAAGATGAAGCCATTATTGCGGCCGTAGAACTTTCTCAACGCTACATTACCAACAGGTTTTTGCCCGACAAAGCCATTGACCTTATGGATGAAGCAGCTTCAAAGCTACGTATGGAAATCAATTCCAAACCCGAAGAACTCGATGTGCTGGATCGTAGGATCATGCAGCTGGAGATCGAGATTGAGGCAATAAAAAGGGAAAAAGACGAAACAAAACTAAAATCCCTTCGTGCAGATCTTGCGAATTTCAAAGACGAGCGCAATGAATTGCATGCCCAATGGAAGAATGAAAAAGAGGTTGTAGATAATATTCAGACAGCTAAATCAAATATTGAAGAATTCAAACTTGAGGCTGAACGTGCCGAGCGTGAAGGTAATTACGAAAAAGTAGCCGAACTCCGCTATGGGAAAATCAAAGAGGAACAGGTACTTTTAGCCGAGCTTCAGAAACAACTGGAGGAGAATCAACAGGGAAAATCCTTGATCAAAGAAGAAGTCACCAACGAAGATATAGCCGAAGTTGTCGCTAAATGGACCGGAATTCCCGTGACCAAAATGCTGCAGAGCGAACGCGAAAAACTTCTGAAACTTGAAGAGGAACTGCATAAAAGAGTGGTTGGCCAGGAAGAAGCTATCCAGGCGGTTAGTGATGCCGTGCGCAGGAGCCGAGCCGGGCTTCAGGATCAGAGAAAGCCAATTGGATCGTTCCTCTTCCTTGGAACCACCGGAGTTGGTAAAACCGAGTTAGCGAAAGCCCTGGCAGAATACCTTTTCGACGACGAAAGTGCCATGACCAGGATTGACATGAGTGAATACCAGGAACGCCATGCGGTAAGCCGACTGGTGGGGGCACCTCCCGGGTATGTTGGCTATGAAGAAGGCGGCCAGTTAACCGAAGCCGTTAGGAGAAAACCATATTCAGTTGTTTTGCTTGACGAAATTGAAAAAGCACATCCCGATACCTTCAACATCCTTTTACAGGTGCTTGATGAAGGAAGACTAACCGATAATAAAGGCAGACTGGCAGATTTTAGAAACACTATCATTATCATGACGTCAAATATGGGGTCGCATATCATCCAGGAGAAATTTGAGAATATAAAAGATCTTGATACTGCGATGGAAGGGGCCAAGGAAGAAGTGCTTGGACTATTGAAACAAAGCGTGCGTCCTGAGTTCATCAACAGAATAGACGATATAGTAATGTTCTCACCTTTGACAGAGAAAGACATACGCCAAATCGTTGGCCTCCAGTTAAAAGGAGTTACAAAAATGCTTGCAAAACAAGGTATTACCCTTGACTCGACCAGGGAGGCTATTAGCGATCTCGCCAAAAAAGGTTTTGATCCTCAATACGGGGCACGACCTGTAAAAAGGACTATTCAAAAAGAAGTGCTCAACAAGCTTTCAAAAGAAATTCTTAGTGGAAAAATTCACACAGATAGTGTAATCCTGCTGGATTCATTTGATGACAAACTTGTTTTTAGAAACGAAGAAGAGATTGCCGGCCTGGAATAAAAGTTTCAGACATCATTTTCAATTAAAAGGAGCGCGAATATTCGCGCTCCTTACTTTTTAAAAGTTTACCAAAAATGGCATTTTTTACCACTTTTCGATTTCTTTTTTTAATTCTTCCTTGTCACGGCCGGTTCTTTCCTGAAGCCGCCCAAGCATTTCGTCAAATTTTCCTTCGGAATAGGTCACGTCATCATCGGTAACGTCCCCGTATTTCTGTTTAAATTTGCCTTTGATCTGTTTCCATTTTCCTTCTAATTGGTCATCATTCATAATTTTTGATTTTAGCGTTATTTATAAATGAAAATTAAATATTACCGACCATAAATTCAGCTAACAAACTCCTATTATGCTCTTAAGAATTTGTTATTTTTATCGCCATGAAAAAAATTGTTCTCTTTGCTTTTCTGGCTATAGGTCTTGTAAGCTGTAAAAGTACCCGCATTGGAAGCACCGGTCACGCTAACCTCAAATACCTTGATGATTACGTTATTGCTGAAGATCTTGAAGTGAGCGGCACCAAAGTTGGCGGCCTCTCAGGAATAGATTACCAGGACGAAACTTATTATATGGTGAGCGATGATCCTTCTAGGCCACGTTTGTACAAGGCCAGGATCGTTATTAATGACGGGCAAATTGACAGCGTTCAAATTTCTGAAGTTATCAAGCTTCAATTCGACTCCCTTCTGGAAAACGCCCACCTCGACATGGAAAGCTTACTTTATGATAAGGCTAAGGAGAAATTTATTATCAGTAGTGAAGGGTACATCAATGAAGGGAAAGATCCTATGATCTTCATGGTTTCTAAAAATGGCAAATTTGAAGACTCTTTTAATTTGCCCGAAAATTTTCTGGCAGAAAGCTCCAAAGGCCCACGCAATAATGGCACTTTAGAGGGGCTTACAAATTCCCATGACAATAAAGGAGTATGGGCTGCTATGGAACTTCCGCTGAAGACAGACGGTCCCAAACCGAAGGTAATTAGAACCAAATCGCCGGTGAGGATTACTTACTTCGATAAAAAGACCGGGATGGCCACCAAACAGTTTCCGTATAGATTGGAACCCATTGCAAAGATTCCCTGGATGTATTTTGCAGTGAACGGCGTAACTGACCTGTTGGAATACGCCCCCGACAGGTTTCTTGTGCTCGAGAGAGGTTTTGCGGCAGGACACGGCAGCAATGGAAATACAGTGAGGATCTTTGATGTGGATGCCTCTCTTGCGACAAATACCCTCGACCGGAACAACCTAAATGTCACATTTTATAATCCTGCCAAAAAAACCCTTTTATATGACTTTAAATGGGCTAAAAAATATTTAACCGAAGAAATCATTGATAATATTGAAGGTATCACTTTCGGCCCGGTGCTTCAAAACGGCAAACAAAGCATCATATTAATTTCAGATAATAATTTCAACAGCCTCGGCAGACAACTCAATCAGGTCATCTTGCTTGAGTTCGAACCTAAAAATTAAATATGAACGCATTTTTAATCCTTATTCTCACGCTGTTTTCAATAGGAGAAAAACCGGCTGAAGAGCAAAAAATTTCCGAAGCTGTTCAAGAA
>JBAVJE010000297.1:0-5082 GCA_049687615.1 Salinimicrobium sp.
ACTGAAGGATCCCGGCCCGAAATTGAACTTTTCGATCTTAAAGAAAAGGAACTGGAACAAAATAAGGCCCTGTTTTCAAAAAGTCTTTATCCTAATATTTACGGGTTTGCCCAGGGAGGATATGGAAAACCCGGGTTCAACCAGCTTGACAACACTTTTCAGGATTTTTACATGGTTGGAGTAAAATTTAATTGGAATGTTTTTGACTGGGGAAAGGTCAAGGAACAAAAAAAGTCGGTTGACATTGCACAGGAGTTAAACGATGTGGAAAGAGAAACCTTCAACTTTAATAACCACATAGAATTGGAGGAAGCCCAAACGGAGATTATCAAAATTCAAAAAATGCTGGATAGGGACAGGGAAATTATTGTGCTGCGTGAGCGTATAGTCGAAACAGCCAATTCGCAGCTCGACAACGGAGTCACCACTCCTTCAGAATATTTGACTGAATTCAACAAGCTGTACGAAGCAAAAATAAACCTGCAACTTCATGAGATAAATCTTGAAATGGCAAAAGCCGATTACAGGGTAATAAAAGGAAATACGGAAAATTAAATTACAATGAAAAAAGGAATATTTATACTGATAGCGTTTACAGTTTTTGGCTTTATATCCTGCAGTGATGAAAACAAAGCCGATGGATATGGAAACTTTGAGGCCACAGAAATTGTCATTTCATCTGAAGCACAGGGTAAATTAAAATATTTCAAGCCCCAGGAAGGAGATAAAATTGAATCTGGAGTGGAAGTAGGGCTAATAGATACTACCCAACTTTATTTAGAGAAACAACAACTCAAAGCTTCTAAAAAAACCGTGGCCTCCAAATCTCGAGGTGTATTCACCCAAATAAATGTTTTGAATGAAAAACTAAAAAACGCTGAACGGGAACAAAAGCGAATAAGGAACCTCTTTGCTGAAGACGCTGCCACACAAAAGCAGGTGGATCAGGTAGAAGGTGACGTACAGGTTATCAAGGAAGAAATTAAAAATGTCGAAACAAACAATGCCCCAATTGTGAATGAAGGTCAATTTATCGACGCACAGATAGCGAAGATCAATGATCTTATAGAAAGAAGCATTGTTAAAAACCCGGCAAAGGGAACTGTCCTGGCGAGATATGCGGAAACCGGCGAAATTACCGGTTATGGGAAACCTTTATACAGAATAGCCGATTTAGATACCTTGACTTTGCGGGTTTATATTGCCGAAACTCAGCTTTCAGATATTGAGTTAGGCCAGGAAGTAACTGTGAAAATAGATACTAAAAATGAGGAAATGAAGTCTTATCCCGGAAGAATATCATGGATATCATCTTCGGCTGAATTCACTCCTAAAACTATTCAAACTAAGGAAGAAAGGGCCAATCTTGTCTATGCAGCCGAGATTAAAGTAAAAAATGACGGTTCCCTCAAAATAGGAATGCCTGCAGAAATGTGGTTGTCAACTACAGAGTAGAAAAAAATCCTATGAGTATCAGTTTAAAAAATATAACGAAATCATACAACAAAGTTCCGGCTGTGGAGGACATCTCCTTTGAGGTAAAACAGGGAGAGCTGTTCGGTTTGATTGGTCCGGATGGTGCAGGTAAAACGACCCTCTTTCGCATACTTACCACCTTGCTTATTCCAGATAGAGGTGAAGCTACAGTGGCAGGATATGATTTGATGAAGGATTATAAGGATATTCGTAAATCGGTTGGGTATATGCCCGGTAAATTCTCGCTATATCAGGACCTGACAGTGGAGGAAAATCTGCAATTTTTTGCTACTATTTTCGGCACGACCATAGAGGAGAATTATGATTTGATCAAAGATATTTACATCCAGATCGAGCCTTTCAAAAAAAGAAGAGCCGGAAAGCTCTCTGGAGGAATGAAACAAAAGCTGGCTCTTTCCTGTGCCCTTATTCATAAGCCTAAAGTTTTGTTTCTGGATGAACCCACCACAGGTGTTGACCCGGTATCAAGGAAAGAGTTTTGGGACATGCTAAAAAGACTAAACGAAAAAGGTATTACCACCCTTGTTTCCACCCCTTATATGGATGAGGCCTCCCTTTGTGACCGTATTGCCCTTATCCAGGGCGGTAAAATTTTAAAAATAGACTCTCCTTCAAATATTATTGATCAACATGAAAAACAAATTTATAATGTAGAAGCGAAGAACATGCACAAACTTATACAGGATCTAAAGAAATTTCCGGGAAATGAAAGTGTCTTTGCTTTTGGTGAATTTGTTCACTATACGCATTCGACAAAGGATTTTTCTCCTAATGAATTAAAGAAATTCCTGGAAGAGCAAGGCAATGAAAATATACATATCGAGGCGAGCTCACCGAGTATAGAAGATGTTTTTATGGACCTGGCCAGAACGAAGGAGTTAAAAGCGACAGAAAATGAAGCCTGAAAAAACTGTTATAACCGTAGAAAACCTCACCAAAAAATTTGGGGAGTTCACAGCGGTGAATGAAATTTCCTTTAAGACCTACAAAGGGGAAATTTTTGGTTTTCTGGGGGCAAATGGGGCAGGAAAAACCACGGCCATGAAGATGCTCATCGGGATCTCTAAGCCCTCTTCGGGAGAGGCTTATGTGACAGGCTTGGATGTTTATACCCATCCCGATCGAATTAAAAGGAACATTGGATATATGAGTCAGAAATTCTCTATGTACGATGATCTTACCATAAAGGAGAACATCACTTTCTTTGGTGGAATTTACGGGCTGGACAGAAAAACTATTAAAATTAAAATCCAGGAAATAATTGAAAGTCTTGGGTTGCAGGAGGTAGCTAATAAACTGGTAGGCTCACTCCCTCTAGGTTGGAAACAAAAACTCGCTTTTTCGGTGGCTCTTTTACATGATCCAAAAATTGTTTTCCTTGATGAACCCACAGGTGGTGTAGATCCTATTACCCGACGCCAATTTTGGGAATTGATTTACCAACAGGCTTCCCGGGGAACTACCATATTCGTAACCACACATTATATGGATGAAGCTGAATATTGCGACCGGGTATCCATAATGGTGGAAGGAAAAATAGAGGCTTTGGACACTCCAAGGAATTTAAAGAAGAAGTTTGGCGTCAGTTCGATGGATGGTGTATTTCTAAAATTGGCAAGGAATGTTGAATAACCTTCCGGTAAAGAATTCTACTATGATTAAAGATATTTTATGAAACGTTTTATCGGATTTGTAAAGAAAGAGTTCTATCACATTTTTCGTGATAAGCGCTCTATGTTTATTTTGTTTGGTATGCCTATAGCCCAGATCCTTCTCTTCGGCTTTGCCATCACCAACGAAATAAACAATGTTGAAATTGGGATCCTGGATAAATCGAAGGATCATGAGACCCAGACATTAATTAATAAAATTAATGCCTCTAAATATTTTACCATTGAAAATGTGATCCAAAATGAAAATGAAATTGAATCGGTCTTTAAAAACGGTGAAGTAAAAGCATTTCTTGTTTTTGAAGAGGGATTTGCAGAAAACCTGCAAGCGCTGCATCTTGGGAAGATACAGGTGATCACTGATGCTACAGAACCGAATACAGCGAACACCATTGTTAATTATATTCAATCAATCACCCAACATTACCAGCAGGAATTGAATAGTTCATCAAACCCCGGCGTACAAATTAATGTACAGACACGAATGTTCTATAATGCAGAGCTTAAAAGTGTGTTTAATTTTGTTCCCGGAGTCATGACAGTCATCCTTATGCTGGTTTCGGCTATGATGACTTCAATTTCTATCACCCGGGAAAAGGAGATAGGGACTATGGAAATCTTACTTGTATCTCCGTTAAAGCCGGTACAGGTGGTTCTTGGAAAGGTTTTTCCTTACGTATTCCTGTCTATTATTAATGCTTTGGTCATTTTAATTCTGGGAGTAACGGTTTTTGGAATGCCTATAGAAGGTAGTTTGATTCTTCTGGCCTTTGAAACTGTTCTGTTCATAATTACAGCACTCTCTTTGGGTATCTTTATCTCAACCATCGCCAAAACACAGCAGGCGGCCATGATGATTTCACTTATGGGGTTAATGTTACCCGTGATCCTGTTGTCTGAATTCATCTTTCCAATTTCCAGTATGCCTCCTCTGCTACAGTACATTAGCAACTTGATTCCTGCAAGGTGGTTTATCGTTATATTAAAAGGAATCATGTTAAAAGGAGTTGGTATTACTTATTTGTGGAAGGAAACACTTATTCTGATTGTTATGGCGGTTTTTCTGATTGCGCTAAGTATAAAAAAGTATAAAATTAGGCTGGAATAATGAAAACTATAGGGTATATCGTTCAGAAGGAATTCCGGCAAATATTCAGGAACAAAGGGATGTTACCCATTATCTTTGTTCTTCCACTATTGCAATTGATAATTTTATCTAATGCAGCCACTTTCGATATTGAAAATATTCGGTTTTCCTATGTTGATCATGACGGAAGTTCAACTTCCCGGGCTCTGCTGGAAAAATTTGAAGCCTCTACTTATTTTAATGTCCTTCATTCATTTGGTTCACAAAAATTAGCTTATGACGCCATGGAAAAAGGCGAAGTAGATGTCATTCTTGAGATTCCGTTGGATTTTCATAAACAACTTATAAGGGAACAACAGGTGGACCTGGGCGTATTTATAAACGCTATTGACGGTTCCAAGGCGGGAGTAGAAAGTGTATATGTCGCTCAAATCATCAAAAGTTTCAACAAAAATATTGCTGCCAGCACCAACCGTGTGGATCAATTGAATAATCAGAAAATCGAAGTTTTAAATATTCCCTCTTTCTGGTACAATAGTACTCTTAATTATAAAATTTATATGGTACCGGGAATCCTGGTGTTATTAGTCACTATGTTAACGCTGTTTCTCTCCGGGATGAATATTGTTCGGGAAAAGGAAATAGGTACACTCGAACAAATCAACGTGACACCCATAAAGAAGCACCAGTTCATCATAGGTAAGCTATTTCCTTTCTGGGTACTGGGGCTTGTCATTATGACCATAGGTCTCCTTATTGCCAAGATAATTTTTGCTATTCCAATGATAGGTAGCATTCCTCTTATCTATTTGTTTGCAAGTATATACC
>JBAVJE010000298.1:0-2841 GCA_049687615.1 Salinimicrobium sp.
CATTTAGGATCAGCTAATTATTTGATTCGGCTTAAAAAAGATATTGTCCTAAAGGTAAATGTTTCCTATTTGAACGATAGCCAACAACAAATGGGAAATACTCAAACCCTTTTCTTTACACAGAATGATACCATTTCTATTTCCGAAAGAGTGAATAATAATTTTTATATCGAAAATTTACAGTCCAAATTCATTTTGGAAAAGAACACAGATGATAATTACCTGAAAAACACATTGGAAATCAATAATTTTTGGGATTCACAGTTTGGTAATATTCGTACCCAACATGACCAAATCTTACAAGCACTCAACAACCCATTCTCGGCGTTTAGAAATAAATTAAAACTTCTTAAACCATTCGGAAAACAATTAATTACCTTTGCATCAAATACCGGCTATACAGAATCCTCACAAAATCTAAATGTAAATCCTGGTCGATACAAAGAATTATTGAATGAAAATCAGCCTTATACAGGTACAAATCAGATTTTAAAATCTTCTACTTTTTTTACCGAAAACTCCGCAGGCTTTACCAAAGGATTAAAAAATATTACTATTGCACCTGAGATTGGTTTTGCGATACAAAATCAAAAATTGGATAGTCAGTTAATTCTAATTGAAAATAATGAAACTGAAACCCTTAAGGGAAATTACCGTAATGATCTCAATTTCTTTTCTTCAAATATTTATTTTACAAGCAAGTTTATCTACAAGAAAAATAGCTGGAATATACGCCTTCAAACACCTTTCAAATACCGAATTTTTAATATTGAAGATCGTAATTTAGACAAAGTGCAAAACTTAATCCGCTTCACTTTTGAACCTGATTTATTTATTAAAAAAGAGTTTTCAGCATTTTGGGAAGCTAGCATATACGCAAATCTTAAGAATAATTTTGGCGATGTTACTAATTTATACTACGGATTTATCCTTACCGACTACCGGAATTTACAACGGTACAATGCACCAATATCAGAGAATTTTCAACAAAATTATAGCTGGAGAATTTCCTACCGTAATCCTATTAATTCCATTTTTGCCAGTAGTTCTTATTCATTTTCCCAAACAAAAAACAACCTTTTATATAGCAACCTTATAAATCAAAATGGAGCTACCGTTTTTGGAGCGTTGGTAAAGGAAAATTATTCTAATTCACATACTTTAAACCTTAGGGGCAGTAAATATTTTAGCAAACTCAATACTACTTTAAATTTAAGCTCTACTTTTTCAAGCATTGAACGGGAACAATTGTTAAATGAGCGTTTTGCAGGCATACAAAATCAAAATTTAAATTTTAATGTAAAATTGGAATCTGAAATTACAGATTGGTTAAGCACTACTTATAATGCTGATTTAAGTTATATATACACTATTATAGAAAGTAGAGAGACTGAACCAATAAGAACTCAATCACATTCCGTAGATTTCTTCTTTTATTTAAGTGAGCGGCAATATTTAAGTGCAAATTCTGAATATTATTATAATAGTATTTCAAACAGAAATCGTAATAACTATTTCCTGAATTTAAATTATCAATACACCTTTAAAAAACCGGCTTTTGATTTAAGAGCTAGTTGGAATAATGTTTTAAATACCAATGAATTTGTGAGAGTTTCTAATTCGGAGTTCTCATATATTCAGAGTACCTATAGACTTAGGCCTACCCAACTTCTGGTAAGTTTAAAATTTTCTTTTTAAGCAGAGATTCGTTTCTTCTTCTAAAATTCGCTCTAAATTAGCTTAACGTTAACCATATCGGCAGCTAACAACGATTATCGCAAATAACGGGCATTCGAGTGAAAAGTGCTATTTTAGACATCAAGTAACAAACAACTAAGCCGGCAAGAACGTGTCCCTACTCCACGCCTCTTTGCTTAACCAAGACCGTTAGCTGTAATGCCAAAACACTCAAATCGATTATGAAGGAAACCCTCGATTTAGAAGATGAAGGTACTGCCGATTTCTTAACCGATTTAGTAGGACAGCATAAAAAAACATCATGGATGCTCAATGCGTCATTAAAATAAATAAAACATTTAAAAATTTTAGTACTATGAAAACTGTACATACACTATTCGGAAGAAATATTTTAGCGATTATACTTTTACTCACCATATTCTCTTGTAAAAATGAAAAAGAAAAAGAAGCTACAATAAATCAGAACGTGAATAATGTTATTGAAACACAAACATATTCTATTGATACTTCAGGAGTAGCTATCCAATGGGTAGCCTATAAATTTACAGAACGCGCAGGAGTAAAAGGTGTTTTTAAAGATTTTAAGCTTTCATCGAAGGAAGAAGCAAAGTCGGTTGAGGATCTTCTACAAAATTCCAATGTAATTATAAATACAAATTCAATTAACTCTGGCGAAAAAATCAGGGATGATAAGTTGCGTACTTATTTTTTCAAAGTTTTTCATACAGACACTATTAGCGGTAGTATTTTAAGTGCCTCGAATGGCAAAGGATCATTGGCCTTAAAGATGAATGGAATACAGAACGAAATGGATTATAATTATTCATTTAACAAAGACACTTTAGCTTTAACTGCCGTGCTCGATTTAAAAAAGTGGAAAGGTGAAGAAGCTATAAAAACTTTAAATAAGGAGTGCTACGAACTTCACACAGGGCCAGACGGAGTCTCTAAACTTTGGCCTGATGTTTCAATCGAGATAAAACTTCCCATTCAAAAAGCACTATTTAATAGATAAAATATGATTCTATAAGAAAAAACCCAAAACGCAGGAAGCATTTGAATCTTATTTGGATCCAGTTACTTTCTCAATACAATACATAGAAGCTTTTTGGAAGATATTATATGTTTAGTGGAATAAACACC
>JBAVJE010000299.1:0-2485 GCA_049687615.1 Salinimicrobium sp.
GAACTACATCTGGCACAACCATCTCAAAAAAATCGCTGTCTTCTGTAGTCGTAAACCTCCATTCCAGCCCAAAATAGATGGCCGATAAAACCAGAATGAGGCCTACCTGGAAAAATGTAAAACTTCCCCGGCCCAGGTCTGCCTTCGGATTCTTCTTGACTTGCATAACTGTAGATTTAAAATCAACTATATTTTGAGGAAATCAATCCTAATAAGTCATTTTAAGGCTCCCTTTTATTCCAGTTTAGGATCCTGGATCTTTAATACAAGTTCCCCGTTCATTCCACATGCATAAAAAAGAGAAGTCAATGTCGACACCATATACTAGCCGGCAATTTAAATATAGTAACCAAAAAGCAGTTATAGAATGACATCTGTCATGATTGTTTACTGAAAAGGGTAGAAATTCATAAATAATTACCTAATTCTTTAAAGGGTGCCTAAAATGCCTTTTTTAACAGTCTTTGGTTGGCTTCATTTCTGAAGAGGTCCTCTTCTTCCCGCAGTTTTGATAAATATCGGAAGATATCATCCCCAAAGCACTTCTAAACGATATAACTGGTGATGAGCAAAGACGGGGAGATAAATAATCCATTTATCCTTTAATATTCCTTTATCATATACCCATGTCAAAATGAGTATCTTGCGCCCATTATTAGGAAATTCAAAAGGATAGTATATCGCAAAATTCAATTTTTTACCCTTCGGGAATAAGTATGAGCATAAGCTGGGAATCACCTTTAGCGGTGGTAGTGCCCGTGGCTATGCTCATGTGGGGGTATTAAAGGCCCTTAAGGAACATAATATTGAGCCTGAAATTATCTCGGGCACCAGTATGGGTGCCGTGGTGGGAATTCTTTACGCAGCCGGATTTGAACCCCTGGAGATACAGCAGATCCTCATCAAGGAAAGTTTTTCTAAGGTCACCGGTTTTTCATGGCAGAAAACCGGACTGCTAAAAATGGAAAAGCTAAAGGTGGTTCTGGAAAAATATCTTCCGAAAGATGATTTTTCGGGACTTAAAAAACCCTTTTTCCTGGGACTTTCCAATCTAAATAAGGCGCAACAGGAAATTAAGAACAGTGGCCCTATCTACGATTATCTTATAGCCAGTTGTTCGGTTCCCGGATTTTTCGCCCCTGTGATTATTGCAGAAGAACATTATGTGGACGGGGGAGTCATATGCAACCTTCCAGCGGCCGCTATTAGGGAAAAATGCAGATATTTAATAGGATCCCACGTGAATTATTCAGGGACTAAAATTGCTTTTTCAGGACCAAAAGGAATTATGGAACGTGCCGTCAATATTAGCGTCAATCAAAACGTCAAACCTCAAATGGATCTTTGCGACTTTATTATTGACCCTCCAAAAATGCAAAATTTTTCCCTCTTTGAGTTTAGTAAGATCGAAGAGATCATTGAAGTGGGTTATATCCATACCCAGGAAATGATTGCGGCGGGAAAAATCCCGGTAAAGAAGCTGGCAAACAAGTAGAATTTCCCAGGCAGCACGATTACTGCCCAGGTAAAACAACAGCACATCTCTGTACTTTTACCGCCTATTAAGTGTTATTTCTTGGGTGGTAACGCAAAAGCTTCAGCCTCATGTTCAAAATGGTTCCTGTGAGACCCATCGCAAAACGGCTTATTAGCAGAACGTCCGCACCGACAAAGACTTACTTTATCCCTTCCGCCGAGATCATAATTTTTCCCGTTCCTGTCTACTATTTCAAAATCTCCATCAATTAAAAGAGACCCATCGTTGTTTACTTTGATTGTCGTTTTAGCCATAATGTTGTTTTTAGTTTTTTTCTGAGAACCAGCCGCTGTACTTGATATAATTCATGGCCGTCTTTTTCATATTTTTAATCTGAAGATCGCTAAGTTTCTTCATTTTTTTCGCAGGGATGCCGGCATAAATATAACCAGCTTCACAAACGCTGTTTTCCAGCACTACCGCGCCTGCAGCAATGATGCAGTTTTCATTGATTACGGCATGATCCATCACAATGGCACCCATTCCAATTAGCACATTATCCTTTACTGTACTTCCATGAACGATGGCGCGATGACCTATTGAAACTTCGTTACCGATTGTAGTGGCTGCTTTTTCATAGGTACAGTGCACTACTGCCCCGTCCTGGATATTAGTCCGGTCCCCTATTCTAATCGAATTAACATCTCCTCTTATAATCGCATTGAACCAAACAGAACAGTTTTTGCCAAATTCAACATCTCCAACAATTGTGGCATTCTCAGCGATAAAACAGCTGTCATCATAACGCGGACTTTTGTCCAATACGGGTAAAATCAAAGGCATGTATTAACGGATTTAGTTAGCCTTAAAAATAACATTTTAAAAATAGTTTGCTACCTGTTTTAGTCATTTATAACGTCAAAAATTTAAAAATTAAATCACATTTCTTATTTTAGTAGATCAACCACACAAAATATTATGCAGGATTATATCAATTTTGCCTGGGGA
>JBAVJE010000300.1:0-1768 GCA_049687615.1 Salinimicrobium sp.
GGAATTGTTAACCTCGTTTTTCACTCCGCCGCCGGTGATATCAAGTTCCATATTGTAAGAGAGAAGGAGGTGAGGCCGATATTGAATTACCTTCTTTATAAAATCGAGCGTACAGAAAAAGCATGGATGTAATTTTTCTCTGTTAAATAAGTGAATTAAAAGTCTGTTTTTGAGTATCTTAAAAAGCTAATTTAAAAGCAAAATCATGAAGAGCAGAGGGAAGTTGTGGGGAATATTTGTAGTCATTTTTGTTTTGAATGCTTGTAGTATTCAGGATTTAAAAAAAAATCTTGTGGTGACGGGAGAAAGCGGTTATAACTTCACAGAAAGTAGGAAACAGTGGGTGAGGCTAAGTGCTGAACATAAAAATTCCTATAGCTATTCCATTTTAGAGTTATCAGTTACCAATAATGGAAGTGAGACGAGCATTACCGTCAAGAATGGAAAGGTGACGGCGCGAGATTATGAGGCTTTTCTTATTTCGGAAGAAGACGGTTCGCGAACCATTCTTTCAACTTATTCAGAAAAAAAGAACGAACTGGGTAAGCATGCCGAAGGAGCATCTCCGGTCACTATTGATGATCTCTACGAAACCTGCCTGGCAGATTATCTCGTTGTAGATACTGAAGCCAACACCGTGTATTTTGACACGAATGAAACAGGAGTTATTTCTTTATGCGGATTTGTTCCCAACCTTTGTCAGGACGATTGTTTCGTTGGTTTTGATATTTCCTCTTTTAGCTGGGACACTAAGTAAAAAAAGCCGCAAAAAATTTTTGCGGCTTTTAGTTTTGTAAAATGCTGCCTTATCTTAATTGAGGGAATTTTGAGGGATTGGATTCATGCATTGTAGCATAAACTTTTTCAAAAATGTCTTCGGCTGAAGGTTTTGAGAAATAATCCCCGTCGGTTCCATAGGCAGGACGATGTTCTTTAGAAGTCAACGTCTCCGGTTTACTGTCCAAATGTCTCCATGCATTCTGCTCTTCAAGGACCTTTTGCATAATGAAAGCCGAGGCTCCACCGGGAACATCTTCATCAATAACCAATAATCTGTTAGTTTTCGCCACGCTCTTCACGATATCGTGGTTAAGGTCGAAAGGCAATAGGGATTGTACATCGATTACTTCGGCGTCAACACCAACTTCCTGTAGTTCTTTTGCTGCCTGTTCTACCAGCCTGAGGGTTGATCCATAGCTCACCAGCGTGATATCCTGACCTTCTTTCACAGTTTCTATCACTCCAAGCGGAGTCTTGAATTCACCCAGGTTACTTGGCATTTTTTCTTTCAGTCGGTAACCATTAAGGGATTCAACAATAAGAGCCGGTTCGTCACTTTGTAGCAAAGTATTATAGAAACCTGCTGCTTTGGTCATATTTCGAGGCACAAGAACATGTACTCCCCGCAGTAAATTTAAAATACCACCCATGGGAGAACCACTGTGCCAGATGCCTTCAAGACGGTGACCTCTTGTTCTAATGATAAGTGGTGCCTTTTGTCTTCCGGCGGTTCTGTATTGTAAGGTCGCCAGGTCATCGCTCATAATCTGCAAGGCATACAGCAGGTAATCCAGGTACTGGATTTCGGCAATGGGGCGCAAACCTCTCATAGCCATTCCAATGCCCTGTCCTAAAATTGTTGCTTCTCTAATTCCGGTATCTGCTACTCGAAGTTTTCCATACTTTTCCTGGAGGCCTTCCAGTCCCTGGTTGACGTCACCTATTTCCCCTGTATCCTCTCCAAAAATGAGAGTTTCAGGGTATTTTT
>JBAVJE010000301.1:0-19901 GCA_049687615.1 Salinimicrobium sp.
AAGGTGATTGGAGAGCTTAAAGTGGAGAATGATTTTTTAAAAAACGCCTTGCGCTAAAGCCTTTAAAGGAACGCAGATCGATGGTAAGCAAGGACTATCCCAAATTAAGTATTGAAAGGCAGTGTGGATTATTAAAGCTGCATCGTTCGGGATTATACTACAAACCTCAAGGTGAAAGTAAGCTTAACCTGGAGCTCATCTTCAGGGTGCAGGAAATAAGTCCATTGCTAAAACTCTGTCGATTAGCAGAATACGGTAAAGGCTTATATACGTAAAGCCAAAGCCCTGGATATTCCAATTGAGGCTTTTTTGGCCATGGAGGATCCTGTACATGGCCAGGAAATCCCGCCTACAAAGACGAACGCTACGAGCACCTGAAGAAGCAACTGAAATATTACAGCAAAGAGCTTCAAAAAGTAGGTGTTACCCGGCAGCTGCTCTGGGAAGAGTATAAAACAAATAACCCTCATCCTTATAGCTATGGCCATCTTCAGCAGTACCTGCGTAGCGGGAAGCCTTCTATGGTACTAAACCATAAGCCAGGAGAAAAACTTTTTGTGGATTATGCCGGCAAACTTATTTTATAAGGCTGGCAAGGGATGGAAATCAAAAATGGCTATGATTTTTTATTCATAGCCACTCTTGAATTTGCCTCTCTAAAAGAGGATATTGTTTAGACTATTGCTTTACAAGTTGCACTTCCCCCTGGATCTTGAGTTCTTCTCCCAGCATAACACCACCGGTCTCTAGGGCTGCGTTATAGTTGATTCCCCAATCCTTGCGGTTTATTTTCCCGGAAATACTGAAACCTGCTTTGGTATTGCCGTATGGATCCTGGACAATTCCGTTGAATTCTGAAACGAGCTTTACAGGCTTGGTGGTTTCCTTGATCGTCAAGTTTCCATGGATATTGAAAAGCTCGTCATCAACTTTTTCAACTTCAGTAGATTCGAAGTGCATTTCTGGATAAGATTCAGTTTCGAAAAAATCGGCATTCCTCAGGTGCGTATCCCTTTCTGAATTATTGGTGTCTATAGAAGTCACCTTTACATTGGCCTCCAATTTTGCTTCAGAAAAATCTTCGCCTTCAGTTTCTGCGGTGGCATGAAAATCTTTGAATTTTCCGGTAACATTGGAAATCATCAAATGTTTGATCTTGAATCCCAGTTCACTGTGTTGTGGGTCTAATACCCATTTTGTTTTTGACATAATTTCAACTGTTTATAGTTATACTTGTTATTAATTCTAACATCGTTAGGTTTTGTGGTAAAAAAAATCAGTTCTTAAAACCCGAAATGAAACTCCTGATAAAATCCCTAAGGACCATTTCATTCAAATTTTCCTTATTTTTCTCCTTTTGCATCATATTTATAGATACCAAGCCATGCAGCATGGACCAAAAGGTGTGCAGTTTCAAAAATCGGTCAGTTTCAGTAGTTCTGTCCAACGCGATCAGTTCATCTATAGGCTGCAAGATAAGGTTTGTAAAACTGCTTAACTCCGGAATCTGATTAACGGTTTCACAGGAAGGCATTCCCAGGCCATACATCACCTGGTAATAGGCTTCATTATTGAAGGCAAACTCCCAATAGGTCCCGGCCATTTTCGCGATTTGCTTTTCAGGTTGCTCGTTTTTTTCAAGATCCTGCTCCAGTAGGGTATTCAATTCCCTAAAACCCTGACGGGTAAGCTCAAGAAGAATGGCTTCTTTATTTGCAAAATGATCATAGATTACGGGGACGCTGTATTCAATTGCTTCAGCAATTTTCCGGATGGAAAGAGCCTGCCATCCCTGGGAAATTACAAGCTGCCACGAGGCCTCGAGAATTGCCTCTCTCATCTCTTCTTTTTGCCTTTTCTTTCTTTCTACTATTCCCATTGATCTATTTTCCTAACAGTGTTAGGTGTGCAAATTTATGGAATTTAAAGAGAATGACTCAATGTTTCTGAAAAGAAATTGTCCAGCTGCAATAGGAGGATGGAAGTCCGTTTTTTCTGCTTCCAATGGACTGCGAAAAATCTGGGGATGTGAGGGAAATAGTCGCGCCAGATGAAATTCGAAATCTTATTCAGGCCTTCAATTTCCAGGAAGCTAAAAAAACCAAGAAACTTTTTTTGTTTTTTAGTTTCCTTTATGCGTATCTTTGCATCGCAAAAAATTAACAAGAACAGAATAGAAAAATGAAGAAACTGCTATTAAGCTTTCTACTGATTACCGGCTTCGCTTCTGCACAGAAATCGCAGGTGATTTCTCTTCCAGAGGCGGTCTCATTTGCCCTGGAGAACAAAGCCGATGCAGCAAAAGCACGGCTGAACATCATCAAGGCCGATGCTCAAATCGCTGAAGTAAGATCTAACGCCTTGCCTCAGTTATCGGGAAGTGCGAGTACTACCTACAATCCTCTTTTGCAGGAGAGCGTTTTGCCCGGCGAGATCTTTGGAATGCCGGGACAGGATATAGCCGTAGCCTTTGGAAAGAAGTGGAATTCCACTGCCACTGCGCAATTGACGCAAACCATTTTTAATCAGGCGGTGTTTACAGGACTCAAAGCGGCTAAGACGACAAAGGAATTTTATCGTCTCAATGCGCAGCTTACCAATGAGCAGATCATTGAGAAGGTTGCAACTGCTTATTATCAGGTATATCAGTCGCAGCAAATGCTGGATAACCTGCAGAGCAACCTTGAGCTAACCGAGAAAACGGTGAAAATCGTAAAAGGACTTTATGGTAACGGACTGGCCAAAAAGATTGATTATGACCGAAGTAAAGTAGCTTTGAATAATCTCATCGCCAACAGGCAGCAATTGCTTAATGCTGTTGAACTTAGCAAAAACGCCCTGAAGTTCATGATCGGGATGTCCATCTCAAATGAAATAGAGCTGCCGGAAGAAATTTTTCGGCCTGCGTTGCTTCCCGGTGAAGATCTTGAAATGACCGAGAGAACAGAACTGCAATTGCAGAAAAAGCAGTTGGAACTTTTAAATTGGCAAAAGAAGGCTACGCTTGCAGAATATTATCCTTCTCTGTCTCTTTCTGCCAATTACGGCTGGCTGGGGCAGGGAGATCAGGTACCTATCTGGAATGGACAGGAGGAAGGCGTGTTCTGGTCAGATCTTGCATCTGTAGGAGTCAATCTGAAAATACCGATTTTCAACGGATTTGCAACAAGGTCTAAAGTAAGACAAAATGAGGTGGATATCGAAAAGGCACAGGTTGATCTTGAGGACACACAACTTGCGCTGCAGTTGGCGTATCGCAATGCGGTTACCCAGCTTCAAAACAACCTGCTTACTATTAGAACCCAGGAGGAGAATGTTGAACTTGCACAGGAAGTTTTGCGGGATTCACAGAACAACTATAGCCTGGGTTTGGCAACGCTCAACGACCTTTTGGATTCTGAACGGGATCTTTCTGAAGCAAAAAATAATCTCACCAATGCCCGCCTTGACTATAAGCTTGCCGAAGTGCAGCTGCTAAAGTCTCAGGGAAAACTAGAAATACTAAAAGAAAAGAAGCTTTAAGATGAAAAAAAAGACAATCATAACAATAGTAGTTTTGGTAGGTATAGCCGTAGCTTTCTTCCTGATCCTCCAGAATAACAAAAAGAATAATGAGGAAGAGCTGAGTCTTGTAGCTCAAAAAAATTCTGAAGTAACCGTGAGAACTGCAGAGGCGCAAAGACAAAGCTTAAGCGGGATGTTCACGGTAAATGGTACTTTTCAGCCCCAGACAAGGGCAAAAATATCTGCTGAAATAGGTGGACAGATTGTTGCGATTTATGTAGAGGAAGGCAGCCGGGTAAAAGAAGGCCAGGTGATTGCAAAACTTTCTGGCGACAAGATCAATGTAAATATGAATAATGCCAAGGCCAATCTTGATAACGCCATCTCTACTCTTAACAGGTACGAATCTGCTTTTGAAACGGGAGGAGTTACAGCGGTTCAGCTGGACCAGGCGCGCTTACAGGTGGAAAATGCAAGAGCGCAGTTTAAATCTGCTCAATTAAACTCGGGAGATACAAATGTCCGTTCTAAGGTAAGCGGGATTGTAAATGAGAAGATGGTGGAGGTAGGAATGGTTGTAGGTTCCGGTGCTCCTATCGTGGAAGTGGTCAATATCTCTTCACTCAAATTACGCGTAGAAGTAGATGAGGCCCTGGTAAGCCAGTTAACTTTGGGAGACACTGTGGCAGTGGTGCCAAGTGTCTCCAAAGATACCATAAGCGGGAAAGTCAGTTTTATTGCGCCTGCATCTAATGGCGCTCTTAAATTTCCTGTAGAAGTGACGGTAGATAATTCCAACCAAAATTTTAGGGCGGGAATGTATGCTACTTCAGTTTTCAATAAAACAGGTCTGGACAATGTGCTTACTATTCCCAGGGAAGCTTTTGTTGGGAGTGTGAGTGATAACAAAGTGTTCCTTGTAAAGGATGGCATTGCGCAGCTCACCACCATAAGTACCGGAATAAATTACGGTGAAAAGGTGCAGGTTACCGGTGGCCTTTCTGAAGGTGATGTGGTGGTGACCAGTGGACAAATAAATCTTACCGATGAGACTGCGGTAAATGTTTTAAAATAAGATCAGGATAACATGAAATTAGCAAAAGTATCTATAAAAAGGCCCAGCCTTGTGATTGTAATGCTCGCATTATTGATCATTGGAGGTCTTTTCAGTTATAGTCAGCTCAATTATGAGTTGATTCCCAAATTTGAAGTCAAGGTGGTGACGGTGATGACGGTTTATCCCGGGGCATCTCCTGCCGAGGTGCAAAATGCGGTCTCCAAAAAAGTGGAGGACGCCGTTTCATCTCTTGAAAATATTAAGAAGATTCAGACGAAGTCTTTCGAGAGCCTTTCGGTAGTGACTATTCAGTTTACGAATGAGGCCGATGTGGATTTTGCGCTAAATGAGGCACAGCGAAAGATAAATGCAATCCGATCTGATCTTCCAGACGACATCAATGAGCCTTCTCTCTCGCAGTTCTCACTTTCAGACCTTCCTGTAGTAAGTATGGGAGTTACTGCGAATCTCAGCGAAAATGAGCTTTACGATCTCATCGATCAAAAGATTCAGCCTGCTTTTTCAAGGCTTTCCGGTGTCGCGCAGGTAACTCTGGTAGGTGGGCAGGAAAGAGAGATCAGGGTGAACATAAACCCGAACAAGCTTCAGGGTTATGGGCTCACGATACCTATGGTGCAGCAAATAATTACTGCTTCTAACCTAGACTTTCCTACAGGAAACCTTACTACCAGGGAAAATTCTACTCTTATTCGCCTCTCCGGAAAGATCCAGTCTGTTGATGAGCTCAGGAATCTTACGATAGCATCTAAAGACGGGCAAAATATCAAACTTTCTGATGTTGCTGAAGTTCAGGATACCCAGAAGGAAGTGGAAAAAATTGCACGTATCGATCGTCAAAATACTATTTTACTTCAGGTTCAAAAACAGACTGATGCCAATGCAGTAACTGTAAGTGAACTTGTTCAGAAGGAAATGGCCAACATTGAACAGCAATATGCTGAACAAGGAGTGCAAATAACAATGGCTAACGACACTTCAGAATTCACTCTGGAGGCAGCACATTCTGTGATCAAAGACCTCTTTATCGCGGTAGCACTGGTAGCATTCGTGATGCTGTTCTTTCTGCACAGTTATAGAAACGCCCTTATTGTCATGGTGGCGATTCCCACCTCTCTTATTGCAACTTTTATAGGTATGTTGCTGATGGGATATACCCTCAATCTAATGAGCTTGCTTGCCCTTTCCCTGGTAGTGGGAATTTTGGTTGATGATGCTATTGTGGTGATCGAGAACATTCACCGGCACATGGAAATGGGAAAAAACAAAGTACGTGCTGCCTATGACGGGGCGAAGGAGATTGGATTTACAGTGACAGCTATTACGCTCGTTATTGTGGTGGTATTCCTTCCAATCGCGATGAGTTCTGGTTTGGTGTCAGATATCATTACCCAATTTTGTGTCACGGTAATTATTGCCACGCTTCTTTCCCTGCTGGTGTCTTTTACTGTAGTGCCGTGGTTGTTCTCCCGATATGGAAAACTGGAGCTTATCAGCAATAAATCCTTCTTCGGAAAGATCATAGAGAATTTTGAGAAGGGCATCTCCTGGTTTACTGCGGAAGTTACCAAGATCCTAAACTGGTCTCTGGACAATAAGGTGAAGACGTTTTTGGTCGTTTTCGGCCTTTTTGTGAGTGCAATTGCGATGGTGGCCCTTGGCTACATTGGGTCTGACTTTTTTCCACAAACCGATAGGGGAGAATTCCTTGTCCAGTTAGAAATGGAAAAGGATGCTTCTATTGAAGAGACCAATTTTATCACCCAGAAAGCCGAAAATTACCTTGCGCAGCTTCCGGAAGTAGAGCGACTCATCACAACGGTAGGGCAATCCAGTAGCGGAGGATTGGGAGGTGCTCAGGCCACCAATAACAAATCTGAGATCAACGTGACGCTGGTTGACAGATCCCAAAGAGCAGAAAAAACAAATGTTTTGGCTGCAAAAATTCAAAGAGCTCTTGAAAAGAACCTGGTGCGCGCTAAAGTCACTACCGTACCGGTAGGATTGATGGGGGCTCAACAGGCACCACTGCAAATGACTGTCACTGGGAATAGTTTTGAGGATGCCCTGGAATATGCTCAGGCTGCCGAAAGTGCCTTGAGGTCTATTGATGGAGCAACCCAGGTTGAAACCAGTGTGGAAGAAGGGAATCCGGAGATTTCTGTGAGTGTAGACCGGGATAAAATGACCTCTCTCGGTTTGAATGTTGCCAGCGTGGGGCAGACATTGCGCACGGCCTTCAGCGGAAATACCGATAACAAATTCAGAACCGGTAACAATGAGTATGATATCAATATCATTTTTGACGAAGCAGCACGCAACAACATAGAAGACGTCAGGAACATTCAGTTCATTAATAATAGTGGACAGAGGATCAATCTGGCACAGTTTGCCGATATTAACTTTGAGTCGGGTCCTTCTCTGCTTGAGCGTTATGACCGTTCCCCTTCGGTAACCATTTCAGCACAAACCGTAGGTAGAACTACAGGCGCAGTGGCCCAGGATTGGGAACAAAAACTTGGGAATATTGAGAAACCCAAAGGCGTAGACTGGACTTGGGGCGGAAATATGGAGAATCAGAGCGAAGGTTTTGGTACCCTGGGAATAGCCTTACTGGCTGCGATTATGCTGGTATATATGATCATGGTAGTTCTGTATGACAATTTTGTAAAACCTTTTATTGTGCTCTTTTCCATTCCGCTTTCCTTTATTGGGGCTTTATGGGCATTGGCATTGACCAACCAGAGTTTGAATATCTTTACCATCCTGGGGATCATCATGTTGATTGGATTGGTAGCTAAAAATGCTATTTTACTGGTAGATTTTGCCAATCACAGGTTAGCCAGTGGAGAGAAAATAAGAACTGCATTGATCCAGGCAAATCATGCAAGGCTGCGTCCTATCTTGATGACCACCATCGCCATGGTATTCGGGATGTTGCCGATTGCTTTGGCTTCTGGTGCCGCGGCCGAGATGAACAACGGATTGGCAATCGTGATTATTGGAGGTCTGCTGTCTTCTTTGTTCCTAACGCTGGTAATTGTACCGGTAGTTTTTATGATCTTTGTTCGCCTGGAAGAGAAATTCTCTTCTAAGGAAGAAAAAAATTATGAAGAGTTGATGGTTGCAGATTATGAACATCTGGACCCTAAGAGTGAACTGGAATTTTAATTGTATTCCAACATAGAAGGTTGTTTAAGACACAGTCTTCTATGTTGGTTTAAGATGAGGAATTTGTATGGAAAAAGATAATGAATTTCTAACCAAAGTTTCCGGACTCTTCCTGGAAAACGGCCCGAAAGGGGTGACCATGGATGATGTTGCCAGGGAATTGAGAATCTCTAAAAAGACCCTGTACAAAAAATATAAAAACAAGGAGGCGCTGTTGAATGCAGTTCTGAGCTTTGGAATGGACAGAGTTCTTTTTAAAATGAGAAGTCTGGACAAAAAAATTGATAATGCTATTGAACGTATGTTTTCAAGGGATGAAGACCTGGAAAGAGCGTCGAAGACGAATGATTCTATTCTCTTAAAACAACTGATCAAATTTTATCCTAATATGTTTAATAAGCATATGAAAGATTTCTCCGAGAATTTTTCCCAGATCCTGGTGCACAATGTAGAGCGCGGACGAAAACAAGGGTACTATAGAGAGGGATTTGATGAACGTTATTACGCCAGGATGTATTTTCAACTGGTAATGTCCTATGATAGTTCTCTTTATCTCGACACCAGTAAGATTAGCAGAAGAGAGCATCAGCATGAAGCATTAATGTTCTATATGAATGCTATTACTACTGAAAAAGGCAAAAAGTATATGAATGCCATGCAGATGTAGATGTGGTTAGTTATGGTTGTTCATGGAGATTTTATGGCCCATAAACTGTCTCCCCATGTTACTGGCCTTCATCACTAACTAATCTTTGTTTCAAACGCCGTGTGTCAACTCATCCATAAATTCGGTTCTCCTACCCTTTCTCACTTTTATTTCGGAAAAAAATTTATACAGATTAGCGAGATTGATATTGAAAAACTCCTCTAGTGCTGAGGCTATGGTTTTAATATCGACAGATCCCTGATTAAACATAATGTTGGGCTATTACCAAACAGAATGATTATCCACGCTACGAAAGGGTTTCCTACAAAAGTTTTTTTTCCAGCATCTTTTGAAAATTGAGCTGCGAATGAATTTTAATAACCTTAATATTACATAAGGCTTTTCATTGCTGCATACATTTATCCTCAAAACGAAAACCCACCTTATGGATGCCAGGACAAAACTTCTTATATTTCTTTTACAGGAGCAATTTGCCCGAACCAGCACGGCTTTACTTTACGAGCCCTGCTTATCTTCAACTTATCACAGAATTTAAAAAGCTAATCATGCACTATTTTTTAAAAGAAAAAAGTTTACTTATCTGGCTCCTGGTCCTCATTTCCAGCACTTCCCTTACAGCCCAAAAAACGGTCACTTTAGAAAAACAGCAAAGAATACTACTACCAAACGGATGGCTACTTAGCCCTGCCGGAAGGTCCCTATCTCTGGGAGATCTTCCTCTAAATGTGCAAACAAGTGTTAGTGGTAGATATGTAGCCGTAACCAACAACGGGCAGAGCACGCAATCGATACAATTGATAGATCCTGTTCATGAAAAAATACTTGATAAGAAAGAAGTGGGCAAGTCCTGGTATGGACTTGCGTTTAGTTCTGATGAGAAGCACCTATATGCTTCTGGAGGAAACGACAATTTTATCCTGGATTTCAGGATAAAGAATAGGAAGTTAACGGTGGCAGACACACTGAAACTGGGACTCCCGTGGCCTGATGATCGAATTTGCCCTACCGGTATAGCTGTTTCCAAAAATAATCAGAGATTATATACGGTTACCAAAGAAGACAACAGCCTATATATTATCTCTCTGAAGGAAAATAAAGTACTGAAGAAAATACAATTACCTGGTAAGGCATATAGCTGCGTTTTATCCCCCGACGGATCTAAGATTTATATTTCTCTTTGGGGAGAACATTCAGTAATGGTTTTTGACACAATTTCTTACTCCCCTGTGAGTACTATTGAAACCGGAAGCCATCCCAATGAATTGCTCCTGAATCAAAAAGGAACTCTTTTATTTGTAGCAAACGCAAACGATAATACGGTTTCTATAATAAACACTTCTTCAAATAAAGTTATTGAAACACTTTCTACAGCGCTTTACCCTACCCATCTTACCGGTTCCACCACCAATGGCCTTGCTCTTTCTAAAGATGAAAAAGCACTCTACATCGCCAATGCCGATAACAACTGCTTGGCTGTATTTGATGTTTCGCAGCAGGGCAAAAGCAAAAGCATGGGATTTATTCCCGTAGGTTGGTATCCTACCAATGTAAAGGTTTTAAAGAACAAAATACTGGTAGCTAATGGTAAGGGATTTACTTCAATGGCCAATCCTAATGGCCCGCAACCTGTTTCAAAAAAGGATGATAGCGGCTACCAGAAAGGGATTTCTTCAGAAAAGGAAGTACAATATATTGGTGGTTTATTTACCGGCAGCTTATCCTTAATTGATATTCCTAAAGCAGATGAACTTAAAGAATATACGAAACAGGTTTATGCGAATACCCCTTTTACCAAAGAAAAAGTGGTAACAGCAGAAGGGGAAAAGAAAAATCCTATTCCCAGGAAGTTGGGAGAAACTTCCCCCATTAAATATGTATTTTACATCATTAAAGAAAATCGAACTTACGACCAGATCATGGGAGATGTAGAAGCCGGGAATGGTGAAGATTCCCTTTGTTTATTCGGAAAAAAAATTACTCCCAATCATCATAAAATCGCCAACGATTTTGTTTTGCTGGACAACTTTTATGTAGATGCTGAAGTTAGCGCCGACGGCCATAACTGGAGTACGGCTGCCTATGCTACCGATGTGGTAGAAAAAACATGGCCAACCTATTATGGCAGTCGCGGCGGAGAGTATATCTACGAAGGGCAGGATGAAGACGCATTCCCGAAGGACGGCTTTATCTGGGACTATTGTAAAAGGGCCGGAGTAAGCTACCGCAGCTATGGCGAATTCGGGGAATATGGGGAAGCTAATATAGCAGCCCTGGAAGGACATATGTGTCCACACTCCCCAGGTTTTGATATGAGTATAGAAGATCAGGTTCGTACAGATGCATGGATACATGATTTCGATTCTCTTGTAAAGATTGATAAGGTGCCGCATTTTACGACCTTACGTCTTTCAAACGACCATACCAGCGGCCAAAAAATTGGAGCAATTACACCTTCAGCTGCCATCGCAGATAATGACCTGGCCGTAGGCCGGATGTTGGATCATCTCTCGCATAGTACCATTTGGAAAGAATCCGTAGTTTTTATTTTGGAAGATGACGCACAAAACGGACCCGATCATGTTGATGCGCACCGTTCCCCGGCTTTTGTCGCCGGCCCCTATGTAAAACGAAATGCTGTAGTTCATGAAATGTATTCCACTTCCGGAATGTTAAGGACCATGGAACTTATATTGGGTTTGCCTCCTATGAGCCAATATGATGCCGCTGCCATGCCGTTATATGAATGTTTCACTAATGAGCCGGATTTTACACCATACAGCTTTGAACCGGCAAAAATCAATATTCATCAGCGTAATGTTGCAGTGAATGAAAGCAGTCGAAAATCGGAGAAATTCAACTTTTCAAAAGAAGACGCCGCTCCAGACCTCGAGCTAAATGAGGTTGTTTGGAAAGCCATAAAAGGCGAAAAATCAACCATGCCAGCTCCTAAACGCAGCGCTTTTGTTATTTTTGAAGATAAAAATGATGAAGATGATGATTAATCTGCTTCCTCAATAATTTCCTTTCATGTCTCATAAAAATCCCATGAAACCTTTATTTCTTTTTACGCAACATTATCCCGGTAACTTTATCTGCTTTTCTTTTCTCATTTTCTTCAATAGTGAGCGAAAAAATAAGTATTAGCTCAGGTGACGGACGAGAAAGACTATCATGCCGCTTACGATGACAGTACTCTTAACCGGACGCTGCTCCCGGTGATGATGCCTTCCAACCGCATTATCGATCCCGCCGGAAAAGTAATTTCATATGGTGATCCCGACCTGCAAAATCACAGCCTTGACATTCAGCCTATTCCCAATACCGATTTCCTGATTGTTGAAGATCGTTACGGGATTGCTCGTCCACCAAACAATCAATGCGCCCCGCAATATCATATCGTTGCCGGAAACGATGTTGCTTTAACCTAATTCTATGGCATTACAGCAAAGGCAATGAACCATGCCCTACCGCCCTGGTAGGAAAAGACATGACGAAGATGATTAAGAATTCTGCTTTATAAATTTATTCTACTCTCTTTCCTACTTATCATCAGATCTCAGGATAATCAGCGGAAAATTTACTGCAAGATTTACCACCCTATCGTGAGGAGTAGTTGGAGGAAATGGAGAAATTTTCAAAAATCACATAACTCTATATTATTGGTAAATAAACTAGAAGTCCTTTTTAGCCCCTGCATTTTCCCCTTCGATCGGAAAGCCATCTGTATTAATACCTTAGAGATTTACTTTTCTTCTTTTTATTCCACCACACCAAAAAACCTGTTATTGGGAGACTTGCAGTTATCAGGCTTATAAAAAAAACTAAAACCTTTCCAGGCAATCCCCAAGCCGCGCCTACATGAATATCATAATTCAGCAACATAAGCTGATCGGCAACGCCCGCTTCTTCGTACACATCGGCCTGCACGCGGTATCGTTTCAAAGTATATTTATCGAAATAATATTCATTCCGGTTATACCAGGATCCTTGGTCTTGATAGGCAACAATATCGATGACATCCTCATCATCTGCTGCAAAAGGGGTTAAATAGAATCCTTTCGCATCAGGTTCCTGGGTCACAACTTTATACCAAGCCTTGTCCAGAATAGAAATATTATCGGTTTCCGCCAGCGAAGCATTAGAGGTGTCAGAGTTTGGGTGATGGTACCCCTGATATTTATCTCCTCCAGAAGTTACATAATAGAGAGAATCTTCAAACCAGGTAAAACTCCATACCAGCCCCGTAACAGCAAGTATTAAAGCAAAAAGAAGGCTGTAGAAACCCAGCACATTATGAAGATCATAATTGAGCCGTTTGAATTTACCACTCCATTTGATCCTAAAGCTTTTCTTATAGGCCGTGGAATTCCACTTTTTAGGCCACCACATGATGAGACCGCTAATCAACATAAATAAGAATATCAATGTAGCGGTTCCCACAATAGGACGGCCAATCTCGTATGGTAACCAAAGAGCACGGTGGCCATTAATAATGAACTTGAAGAAGTCGAATTCCCCATTCCCGACTTGTTGCTGATTTCTGATAAACTTTCCCGTATAAGGATTGATGAAAACTACAGAAAACCTTTCTTTTCCTTGATCAAAATAGTGGTAGCCTACTGCAGCTGCACCTTCTTTATTGCTGTAGGTAAGCCCCGTGGGTTTTCTTTCTGGCATATAAACGTGAGCTGTATCGAGCAATTGGCTGGGAGGCACAAAGGCTTGATCCCGGGCTTCGATGAAGCGCCAAGGTTCCAAGGCGTCCCTTATTTCCTGCTGGAAAGCATAGAAACAACCTGTAATACTAACAATGAAGACTATGATTCCCGAGATCAGGCCCAACCATAAGTGCAGCCAATGATTGACCCTTCGGAAAACACTTTTTTTGCTCTTTTTTTTGCCCATTGTAAAAAGAAAAACACCAGCTTCTGCGAGTAGTCAAAAACTGGTGTGATGATTCATAAAAATCTATAACTTAAAGAATCCTGCCACAAAATTTGCTTCCACAGTAGCTCCCTTGGTGGCGGTATAATCTGTAATGTTGATTTGATATACCGAGACAGCATCGTCTTCAGGTATAGTGAGATAAACAAAGTTTCCTTCATGTAAGGCGGCTAATCTTCTTCCTGCGCCATTATGCTCTGGTATCCCACTAATGAAATTTACTGTCTGGTCATTGAGGTCGATGACAGCAGATTGTAAAGGACTGTCGCTCCATGTAGCCTGTTCTGTTCTGTCAGCCATATTGATTTCTGCAAAGGCTTTTCCATTACCAAGATATTTCAGGTGAGCAACAGTCCCGCCGGCTACTTCTTCTACGTCAAAGAAATAATCCTGATCGAAAGCCGTTTCTCCATTATTGATTCGAAGAATTCCGCTATCATTGGTAAACTGACTATAGCCATTGGCAGGATTAGAATGAGAAACGGCAAAAATATTACCTTTTTCATCCTCAATAAGGCCAGATTTTGTGTTGAAACCTCCAATAGGTCCTACACGGTCATCTGTGATTACCTCCTGAAATTTAAATCCCGGATAAGAATAAACAGCCACCATGGCTTCATCGGTATAACTGGTTTCCCAGGTATTGGGATTACTAATATAATAGCTAAGGAACAACTTGTTTTGCACGATGCGCATTCCGGAATAAGCCGGCACATCGTTTTCAGTGAGATCAAAAATAGGGCGAGTAACAATATCGTTAACGGTTACGGTATTTTCATTGATTGTATGAAATGTAACCTGGTCTGAATTTGCAGATAAGGTAACGGCCACAAGTGTGCCATCATCAGCCTTCACAATGTCGGAAAGGCTATTGGTAAATGACACATCTCCTATTTGGGTGAGTTCACCGCTCTCGTTCTGCGTAATCCCTACCACATTTACATTGTCCAGACCTCCCATACTGTAAATTGTATTATCAATTTGCTTGAAATCGAAATATCCTGGTTGTTCAATTCCTTGTCCTGCTGCTGAAAGACTACCGCTCATTACATCCTCAAAGGGGACGGTATAATAGGTATATGTATTTTCACTCCCCTGAACAGCGAGGGAAAGGACAAAAGGATTATCATTTGGCTGGGGCACCGGATTTACAGGATCCTCATCGGTACTGCAGGAAGCCAAGAGGAGGAGAGTAAATAAGCTTAAAGTTGGCAGGGCCAGCTTGCCTGCTCCTTTCATTGAAATCATATCGGTCTTTGTTTTAAATTTGACATTATTTAGTTAAAGTGCATATCTCAACTTCAGGTAAAATGCTCTTCCCGGCTTTTGCAAAAAATACCTATCGTATAATCGCTCATCGGTAAGGTTGCGCACCTCAAAAGATATATTATACTTGCTGTTTTCCAGAGAATAGGATAGCTCCAAGTCTTGAGAAAATTGCTCCGGAATGACTTTTTTAGAATCCCTGGACCCGAGTTCAGCCCAACTCAGAAAATACTTCTGCACATAATTATACCGGTACCGCACATTCAGCAGGCTTTCTTTTGTTCCTACATTTCTGAAGTTCATTCCGGCATTAACACTTCCAAAAAGGTAAGGTGTATTAGGCAGTCGAAAACCTTTCTGGTAATTCTTCTGATGGCCCGTATTGGTATATGATTCGTTATAAACCAACTCGGCCTGATCTGTAATATCCTGGAAAGTAATGTTGCCTCCGAAATTAAAAAGATCCCTCCATTCATATTTAAAATTACCCTCAACTCCAATGGTCTGGGTTTCACTGAGATTATTGAAACGGGTTTGAGGACTAGCTACAGTTACCACCTGATATATAAGGTCTTTAGAGTTTCTGTAAATAAAGTTACTCCCAAAATTAAAGTTGTGCTGGTCCTGAATATTGAGTTCATAGGCTACTCCCAAGTTGAAATTGTTGCTTTGTTCCGGCCCAAGGTCGGGATTCGGGCTTATGAAAAGTCCATCTCCAAACATTTCTGTCGCAGTAGGCATTCTGTATGTGTGCTCATAAGAAGCTTTTAATTGAAGTTTAGGGATCAGGAAAAAGGAAGTTGCCATTCCGTAGCCCACGCTATTTTTCGATGCTTCAAAATCATCAATATGTTGGGTGGGGAGTCCAAAATCATACTGTTTACTCCCTAATGCCTTTATGTTATAGAATTTTCCGAAGAGCGTAGTGCTCCATTTCTCGAATAGATCGAGCTTATAAGCCAGGCCTACCACCTGCTTGGCCAGGGACTTTGGAAATTGATTTTCAATCTTATCGGGATTTTCAGCATCGAAGGTTCCCCTGGAGAAATGAGAAAATGTATAATTAAGGGCGAGGCTATTTTTTTCGTTAATCACATAGGCGATATTCAGACCAGTACTAAAGTCCCTATCATCCATAGTGGTAAAAGTCCTTCGAAGTTCACCATCATTGGATCCTTCAGTATAAGTGGCCTGCCCCAACCAGTTATATTTCACTCCCCGAAGAGTATCAATGATCTCGCTTTTGGTTAAGTTGTAGGCAGCATAAAGCCCTACATCCAGCCCAGGAATAGCAAGATCTTTCTTGCTATACTTCAGAGTCGGAATTATGGATTCACTGTTTCGGACGATTCCCCCATAGACGCTATTCATAGTGGCCCCATGCTGTACCTGCTTATCATTGGTGGCAGCAAGTATGCTGACGAAAAGTTGATCGGCATATTCTTTATTTACCAAACCCGTCTCGAGTTTCGCACTTGCTGAACGATAACGGTCGTGAAAACGCTCTACTTCGGTGGTATCAACAATATTATTTCCCTGTCTGATGGGCACCCACACCTGGTAATTGTTATCGGAATAGTTGTAGTTGATATTTCCTCGGAAGGTAAAACCAGATGGCTTTGTGTAAGCCCCATTGACGGATGCACGATGTGTATTGAAAGAACCTATCGAATAGGAGGCATCCAGAAAGTTAGCTTCCTGATTGGTAATGATATTTACCGCACCTCCCAGAGCATCTGTGCCCAACCATACTGGAACCACTCCTTTGTACACCTCAATTCTGTCAATAGAATTGACCGGGATATTATTTAATCCCAGGGCAGACCCAAAATGCTCCATGGGTATGCCATCAAGAAAAAATTTCACCTGGTCTCCTGAAAAACCGTTTAGTGTGAAATTAAAATCAGAACCTAATCCTCCATCTTCCATTATCCTCACCCCCGGTAACCGGTCAAGTACCTGCTGGACATCTCGAGTACTGTTGTAAAGATCCTTCGTAGAAATAGCATTTACTGTATAAGCCTGCTCCCGAACACGACCGGTAAGAGATTTTCCCTGCACTGTTACTGCATGAAGATCTTCAGTTTTTTCCCGAAGCTCAAAATTTACCACTACTTCTATATTGGAAGTCAAAATGACTTTTTTTTGCTGAGCTTCAAAGCCCACATAGGTTGCCTCCAGAACATAATTTCCCGGATCGATATTAGGAACCTTGAACCGCCCTTCCATATCTGTCATGGCTCCTTTGTTGGTTCCTTTAAGCAATACCGTTACTCCCGGTAAAACTTCCCCGGCAATTGATTTAACGATTCCGGAGATTTCTCCATTTTGAGCAGATAAACTACTACTTAACAGTAAACAAAAAGCAATCAGCGATTTTGGGAGAAAGAATTTCATAAACCCGATTTAAAACCCATTCTTATTTAGACTTATTAAAAATAATAAGTGCAAATATAGAAGGATTTCATAAGGAAAGAAATTTATTTAGAATAAATCTACTTAAGCAGAAAAACCGCGATTCGTAAATCAACTTTTCTTAGGAAAGAACCTATGAGAAAAGGGACCCTAACTCTAACAATACAAGAAAAATCTATAGCAGAAGGCAAGATTTCAACAGATTCTATCGTAAGAACATCACTATCTATCCTTCACCGAACCATTGATAGCTGCATCCTCTTCCGTATTTAAATGAAATACGTAGCTGCAAATCTGAACCGATAAATGGAGAACAAGAAGGTCAAATTCCCGAAAGCTTTAGCAAAGGAATTCTAAGCCAGTAAATCATCTGGGAATTAGACTAAAAATTTCCTCTTATAGGACTTTATTGGAGGCGTCCCAGTAAAGCAAAACAGCACTCTATTACCTTTTATTCCTATGCCTCACAACTTGCACAACTTACTATATTTGAAACAAATTCTTTCGAAATACTCTGACTCCTCTGATAGTATAGAGTTTTAACCCCTAGCTTCCAGGCCTCAATCATCAGTTTATTTACTTCTCTCACAGGTAAACCTGCGGGAATGTTAAGGTTAAGGCTCTGTGCCTGGTCAATAAATCTTTGCCTGACTGAGGCCTGCTGAATAATCTCCAGCTGACTTATTTCCTTGAACGTTTTGAAAATATTTTTCTCCTCCTGTGTAAGAGCCTCCAGATGTTGTACGCTGCCGTGGTTCAACATTATGCTTCGCCAGGTATCTTCGTTATCAATGTTTTTTTCCTGGAGCAATTCCTTAAGATATTTATTCTTCCGCATAAAATTTCCCTTAGCCAGGCCGGCTTTGTAATAATTACTGCTGAAAGGCTCAATCCCTGGTGAAGTTTGACCTAATATGGCCGAAGATGAAGTGGTAGGTGCAATCGCCATCAAAGTTGTATTTCTTAAGCCATATTCCTTAAGAATCGCTGGTTCGCCATAAATGGTAGCAAGTTCTTTGCTGGCTTTTGTCGCTTTGGTGCTGATATCCTGAAAAATTTTATGGGTTAACCCCTTGGCCTGCATTCCTTCAAAAGCTATTCTCTTTTTTTGTAGGTACGAATGCCAGCCCATGGCTCCTAAACCAAGGGCCCTATGATTTTTCGCGAAGCGGTTTGCTGCAGCCAAATAATGCTTTCCTTCGGTTTTGGCAATGAATTCCTGGAGTACCCCATCCAAAAAGTATATGGCCAATTTAACTGCTTCCGTATCTTTCCATTCATCATACAATTCAAGATTCATGGACGAAAGACAGCAGATAAAGGATTCGTCTTGAGTAGAAGGCAAAGCTATTTCAGAACATAAATTACTCGAATGTATGATAAGATTTTTATCCTTATACACCTGAGGCTTAAATCGGTTGATATTATCCTTGAATAGGATGTACGGCAAACCCTTTTGTTGTCGGCTTTCCAGAACTTTCGCCCAAACTTCCCGCTTTTCCATATCGCCAGCGATCATTTCCTGCATCCAGTAATCGGGCACGCATACCCCGTAAAAGAGGTTCTGAATGGGGTTGCCGATATTCTTGATTTCCAGAAATTCCTTGATATCAGGATGGTCAATGTCCAAATAGGCTGCAAATGCACCTCGGCGCACCCCACCTTGCGAAATAGTATCCATTGCTGTATCGAAAAGTTTCATAAAACTCGTAGCGCCACTGCTTTTTCCATTATCGGTGACAGCACTTCCGCGCCCACGTAGTTCCCCAAAATAACCGGAAGTTCCTCCCCCTATTTTAGTTTGCATGATCACCTCTCCCAGTTTATGGGTGATGCCCTCGATATTATCAGGTACATACACATTAAAGCAAGAAATTGGTAAGCCTCTTTCGGTACCCATGTTTGCCCAAATAGGTGAGCTTAGGCTCATCCAGCCTCTTTCTATCATTTCAATAAAAGCTTCGGCTAATTCGGGTTTGTATATTCTTTTTGCTGAGGCCCGGGCAATACGTTCGATGGCTGATTTTACAGTTTCACCTTTCAGAAGGTATCCACGGTTTAGGATTTGTTGGCTTTCTTCATTTAACCACCAAAGCCTTTTATTTTTTGGCTCTTCGGAAATTTCTAAGGATTGGGTGTGCATTTTTGGAGATTTTTTGACTCAAGTCTAATTCCGATAAGATTCAGAATTGAATTAAATTGAGGATTTATTTTTCTTTTAAAACAGGTCTTCGGCAGTTATGCTCTTGTCATGTTTGGTGTAATCTACCGGCCTTCTGGCAAAGAAATCGTCGAGGCTATTGGCAAAAACCTCCTCCTCAAACCATAACATTGGTTGATATTCTTCTGAAGTGATATTATAGATTTTAGAAACTCCGATGGCAACTAAGCTCTCGTCCAGTCGAAATTTCATAAAATTCATCAGGTTTTTCTTGTTTATCTTTTCCAGCTCTCCACTCGAAAAAATCCAGTCCAGGATTTCCTCCTCAACCTCAATGGAGCCGACAACAATCTGTTTTAAATGCTGAAGGAGCTCCTCGTCAAAATACTCTGGAAACTCTTCCCGAATCTGGCTGATGATGTAGATTCCGGCATTGGCATGTATCTGCTCGTCTACTGATGTCCAGGCAATAATATTGCTGATGTTTTTCATAACGCCATTGAACCGGTTGAAAGAAAGAACAATGGCAAACTGGCTAAAAAGGGATACATTCTCAATCAATATGGAGAACAGGATCAGGGAGGAAACATAATTCCGGGGATCATCTGCTTTGGTGTGCTCCAGGGCTTCTGAGAGGTAAGCAATTCGCTTTTTAATGGCCGGCACCTCGATCACCTTTCCAAACTCATTACTATACC
>JBAVJE010000302.1:0-7791 GCA_049687615.1 Salinimicrobium sp.
TGAATTGACACCGCACGGTATGGTTAACGTTTATTTGGATAATAAATGGTTGAAAATGTCGCCGGCATTCAACAAATCATTATGCGAGAAATTGAAGGTTGAACCATTAGATTTTGACGGAGAAAACAATTCATTTTTACAACAATATAATAGCGAAGGAACCCGGTTTATGGAATACATAGATGATTATGGATATTTTGATGATGTACCTCTTGATTTTATGATTAAAAATTTAAAAGAACATTACCCGAATATTTTTGATACGAATGAAAATATTACAGAATTTAAACTATAAAAAAAGTTGGTGGCTAACAACAGCTATAAGATCATTGCTTGTTCTCGCCTACTTATGGAAAACCCGGGGAATTTTCATTTGGTGCGTACTTACCATGATATGACCTCTATCTTCATCCCGTTGCCCTTTATTTAAGCCGAAAAGCACCTTTTAGTGGTAAAATGTACCCGAAAAAGGAATTGAAGATCCAAAACAGAATAAGATCAAAAACTTTACCCACTCTAAAAACGCGATGGAAATCTATAACAGATCCCATTGTCCACGATTTTTTGTGCTTCAGGGTTTTAATACGGAAAAGGTTATTAATAAACATTTACCCACTTTGGCTATCCTAAAATGGCTTTTTTGAAACTTTTTTCCTACATTGGTTACCATTCCAAACGCCGGTTCAACAGAAAGTGAAATCTTCCCTAAACGCCACTTTTGATAACCGTCACTTTGTGCAAAATTTTAAACAATTTCTCGTTAGAAAAACATTTGTTGATGAATAAAATTTACCTGACCTTAATCTTCTGTGGACTAACTTTAATAGCTAAATCTCAAAATTCAAGTGTCGAAAAATCGACTTATGGAATACAAACCGGATTTTTGGGAATATGGGCACATAATGAGTCAAAATTATCAAATAAAATTGCCCTGCGTAGTGAAATTGGATTTGATACCGGAATCAATGGAGGAGATTATTATCACAATGTTGGATTTATATTAGAACCGGTAATTACTTTAGAACCTCGCTGGTATTATAACCTAAATAAACGTCTTGAAAAAGATAGAAGAATTGATGGAAACAGTGGAAATTTCATTTCCTTAAAAACAAGCTTTCATCCTGACTGGTTCTTAATCTCCAACTATGATAATAATCTCAGGATTGTAAGCAATATTTCAATCGTTCCGACCTGGGGAATAAGGAGAAACGTAGGAAACCATTTTAACTATGAGACTGGATTTGGAGTTGGGTATTTATACTATTTTGCAAAAAGTGCCGGCTATTCTCAAAACTCGGGAGATCTTGCAGTAAATTTACTTTTACGGATTGGATATAGATTTTAATATAACAAACGGTTCATCACAAATAGGCCGTAACTTTAGAGAGGAAATAATAGACTTGACCAACAAACCAGGTTTAAATAGACAATGCTGCGTCCCAACTCCACCAGCTTGCCACAATCGGAAACCTTGTAAACAAATAGAAGAAGCTTTTAATAAATGGACTACTTTAAACAGCACAGCAATCGATTAATATATCGAAAATTGAATGAAAAAGACATTCCAAGTTGGGTTGAATTTTTTGTTAATAATGACAGATTAGTCTATCTGGGAATTGACTTAAATAAGAGTAAAGAAACGCTTGCTGAGGAATGGGTTAAAACACAATTGAACAGATATCAAAATCAAGGCCTGGGACATTTAGCTGTCGAACTCAAAGAAACGGGAGAATTTATTGGGATGGGGGGCATATTACCCAGAGTATTAGAAGGGAAAAATGAATATGAAATTGCCTATTCTTTAAAACCCAGGTTTTGGGGTAATGGGTTCGCAACAGAGATAGCAAGAACAATGCGGGATTTTGGATTTGACAATATGATTGCTGATCGTTTTATTTCGATAATTGATATCGCTAATAACCAATCTGCCAATGTGGCCAGGAAGAATGGTATGGATATACTTTTCAATACAGAATATCTTGGTATGAACGTAAATGTATTTGGAATAATAAAATCTATGGCTTAATTCCATTTTACCACTGCAGAAATGAGGTGGAATCATGCTTTGCAGTTTCCATCAAGCATTTGTAGGCAACTCGTGAATTTCCCATACTTGTTGCTCACCCGTTTTGTCAATCGTGTACAAAATTGGAACCTATTACTACAAACCAACAAAATACACAGCTTTCTCTTTTTAGGTACACCAAAGTTTTAGAAAAAGGGAGAAAAAGAACAGTTTCATTGAGTGTAATCAACCAATTAATCTAAATCCTTATTTTTACCAGACTCTAATATTTATAAATTAGTCTAACCTTTTTGCATTAATTTGAGAGCATGAGAAGTGTCCCTATAAAAAAAATCCTAAGTCTTTTTGTAATAACCTTAACCTTAATCGCTTGTCATTCTCCGGCACCTATATCGGGTAAATTAGAAGGCACAGAAAAGAAAGACATAAAGATTTACTTAATAGAACCCGAATCCCTACGAAATGTGGCTGCTTCATATTTTGGTGAAGTCATAGATTCTGCTATAGTAGATTCTGAAGGTAGCTTTGAGTTCCGGAACCTGCCAAAAACCAAAGAACCTGTTTTATTCGAATTGGCTGTTCAGCAACCCGGAAAGACTCCCGGTTATTTGGAAACCGATGATCCAGATAAGTCTAACTATATGCCGATTATCTGGCAATATGGAGAACCTCTTCGAACCACTGCCAAATTGGGGGAATTTCAAAAAAGTTTTTCCATTGAAGACCCTTCAGAAGCTAACAGAGCTTTGTTAGCGTTAAGGGATATTAAGGAAAAAGCTTATCGAACCTATCTTGCAGGAAAGCATTGGCAGGTAGAAGATGGTACTCAATTAATGGAAAAGGAAAAGGCCTTGTTACAATATCAGACAAAGCTTATAAGGTTTGCAAATACCACAAAACACCTCATACCGTCATTAGTTGCTTTAAGATGGGTAAGCCCTGAGAATGATTATGAACGTGTTCCTGAATTTTTAGTGACCCAATGTGACAAATGGAGGAAAAAACAACCAGATCATCCTTGGGTAAAACAACTTTGTAAAGAAAGTGACCCCTCTAATTTACCTGTTTTAATAGGAGATACATTTCCAGATCTTAAGCTTCCTATGCTAACAAAAGACACCCTTTCCCTTAAAGAGCAATTGGGCAACAAACTTACTATTGTAGACCTCTGGGCTTCCTGGTGTGCTCCTTGTCGAAAGGAAAATCGTGAGATTTTAGTACCTATTTGGAATGAATACCATGACAGGGGTTTACAAATTATTGCTTATGGCCTGGAAAGCAATGAATCTTCCTGGAGAGCCGCTGCCGAGCGGGATGGGGCAAATCAATGGTTGCAAGCATCAGATTTGCAGGGAGATGATGCCGCCTTTTTGAAAAAAATTCGGGTTCAAACTATTCCGGCCAATTTTATTCTTGATAATAACGGGGTGGTAATAGCCAAAAATATTCATGGAGAGGCATTACTAAATTTGGTAAAGCACTATATGAAAGAGAATTAAGAAACTCTTTCCAATAACGGTTATAAATAGTCGCTTGCTGTTACCGAAGTTTATATATTAAGAGAATTATTAATTCAGTTGAAAATTAAATAATTTATCTTTTTTTATTTTACTAAATTAATACAGGGTTAATGTCAATCAAAATAGGAATTATTCTGTAGGGTTTCAAAAAATCATAAAAAATGGCTGGAGAGAAAATGAATTCAATGGCAACCTGGTCAATGGCTGTTGGAGGAATGGTAGGTGGTGGAATTTTTTCTGTATTAGGAGTAATTATCGCGACGGCGGGTCAATGGGCCTGGTTAAGCTTTTTGATTGCAGGTGCTATTGCTTTAATTTCCGCGCATAGCTATAGCCAGTTATCCATCAAATATGGTGAAGGTGGCGGTGCATTTACTTTCTTAAGAAAAATTAACCATAAAGGTTTTGCAGGAAGCCTCTCCTGGATCCTTATTCTGGGATATATTTTGACTTTATCAGTCTATGCTTTTACCTTCGGTCACTACGTTGCACATGTTTTTAATATTGGAAGCTGGCTTCCTCGAGTTTTGGCCATTATAATAATTGCCATTCTTGCAGGAGTAAATTTGAAAGGTGTCGGGGATGCCTCAAAAGTTGAAATTGTCACTGTTTACGGTAAACTTCTGGTGCTTTTGGGATTGGCTATTTATGGCTTTACTTTATGGAATCCGGACCAACTTACCCGGGGAATTAGTCCTAAACCCTGGCATATGGCTATCATTGGTGCGGGAACTATATTTATGGCCTACGAAGGTTTTCAGCTATTATCTTATGATTATAAAGACTTAAAGAACCCAAATCAAACTTTACCTAAGGCGACGATTTGGGCCGTAGTCGCGGTTATAATAACTTACCTTTTAGTGACAATTGGTGTCACCATGACCGTAGGGGCAGAAAAATTAATAGAAAATAAGGAAATTGCACTATCTATTGCCGGGAAGCAAGCACTTGGTACCACAGGATTAATTATAGTCACTATCGCAGCTGCATTCTCTACAGGTTCAGCAATTAACGCGACCCTATTCTCTACGGCAAGATTAATGGAAAGTGTGGCAGAAAAAAAAGATTTACCCCATCTGTTCGTTAAAGAAAATGTACATAATATTCCATTTTATGCGGTTATATCTATTGCAGGTGTGGCTGCTCTATTAGCGACAGTAGGCAGTTTATCAAATCTGGTAGATGCGGCAAGTATTATATTTCTATTCACTTTTGGTGTCGTTAATTTAATTGCCTTTCAGCAAAAAGTAAAGCGCAAATGGCTCTGTTTGGTTGGGGCCATATCTTGCGGATTGGCGATCGTATCTGATATAATAGTCCAAATCCATAAAATACCATACTCAATTATTGGGCTCATCCTCATATCAACGGCATTATTCCTGCTTAGACCTTACCTTTTAAAAAGAATGGATAATAATTAACGGTAGCCCTGCTGCCGTGGGGCACAGCTAAGCTCAACATTTCAAAATCCCGCTCTTTTCCCGATTGTATATTAAGCTCCAGGCTTTAGAACCTCAAATTTTAAAAAATTCCTGAAGCAAGCATCGAACCTCCAAAATAAGTAGTCAAATTCTAAAGAATTAGTTAACTTCACCAACGAAGAAGGCCGACTCTGCCTGCCGGTAGACAGAGGGCAATTACGCATATTGTAAGCAGTATTTTTGGCATGATAAAGACACTATTTAAAAAGGAAACTCCAGACACAAACGATAACGATTTAGCCCATGATGCTTTCTTTGAAGCTTTAAGAGCAAAAAATTATAGCAGGTTGGACGAGGGAAAGCATGTATATCTCGACTATACCGGAGGTAATTTATACGCCTCTTCTCAATTAAGTGAGCATTTTGAACTGCTCAACAAGCACACCTTTGGAAATCCTCACTCAACAAATCCTACTTCAAAATTGTCTACCCACCTGGTTGAAGAGGCCCGGAAAAAACTGATTGATTTTTTTAATGCAGAAGATTATTACTGCATTTTTACTGCAAATGCTTCAGGGGCTCTTAAAATTGTGGGCGAATGTTACTCATTCAATAAAGACGGACATTTTTTATTGTTCGCTGATAATCATAATTCTGTCAACGGGATTAGGGAGTATTGTCATCATGCCGGTGGCACCCATGAATACGTCCCAATGAACCATGATGACCTGAGTGTTTCCGAAGAAATTTTGACTCAGAAGTTAAGGGAAACCACGAATAAAAACAGGCTTTTTGCCTATCCTGCTCAATCAAATGTCTCCGGGATCAAACACGACTTGGGCTGGATAGATGAAGCCCACAAAAACGGATGGGATGTGTTGCTTGATGCAGCGGCTTTTGTCCCGACTTCCAGGTTGGATCTTAAAGAACACCAACCTGATTTTGTCTCTATCTCTTTTTATAAAATTTTCGGTTATCCAACAGGGATAGGCTGTTTGTTCGTTAAAAAAACTTCTTTTCCTAAACTCCAAAAGAAATGGTTCGCCGGGGGTACCGTAAGTTTAGCTTCGGCAAAAGCTCCTTTTTACTTTTTGAGTAATGATCACGAAAGATTTGAAGATGGAACGATCAATTATTTAGACATTCCTGCATTGAAAATAGGATTGGAATATATCGAATCCATAGGTATGGACCGGTTGAATGAGCGGGTTGAATCCTTGATGAACTACCTGCATCTCAGCCTCAAAGAGCTTTGTCATAGTAACGGGGAACGTCAATTAGACATTTTTGGACATCCCGACAGAGAAAATACCGGAGGCACGATGATCATGTGTTTTAAAAATTCAGACGGCTCCAAAATGCCTTTTGAGAAAGTCGAAGAACTGGCGAATGAAAAACGAATTTCTGTGCGTTCCGGTTGTTTTTGTAATCCCGGTTTGGATGAAACCAATAACTGTATCACTACCGAGGAAATGACGAAGTACTTTACCTCCCGCAAATCGGGTAACTATATGGATATGATTAGTTATTTGCACAAAATGCGTGGTGCTACCCGAATTTCAGTAGGAATTGCAACCAACAAGAAGGATCTTGATACTTTCATCTCGTTTGTAAAGAGTTTGAAGGACCAATCCTTCTCCTAAAAACTGTATTTATTTCGTAAAATAACAATCTCATTCCCTAGACAATAAGCTTTCTTGCCGGTATGATGTATGGTTCACCGAAGAGGTGGAGGTTCTATATAAACAAAAACGTTAAGTCGACATCCCGAAAGCTATCGGGACCGCATCCAAAACTCCGCCCACTTCTCGTTATACCAGACCGGCAGAGAAAATTTCTCATGCATCATGTCGTTAAGATCCTAAAAACGCATAATTCAAGTAACATAGCCAGAGGAGACTAAGGACAATAACTCCTTTTGTGACAGCTTCATCTTAAGATTTGCCGACACAAAAACATATCTGCTTAGTTTTTACTACTTTTGACCTAAAATTTTGCACTTGAAAAACCTTCATTTTCTTACCTTTTTTATCCTCCTCTTTTCCTGCGGAAGTATGCTTTATGCCCAAAAGGCAAAGAAGATCGAGTATGAAAGTGAACGCTCTATCATGAACGAAGAAAAGTATCCCGGAGCTTTTATCTTGAGTAAGGTCAACGAGCAGGTGCATTTTACCCATGAAGGAATCCAGGTTTGGGCAGATCAGGCGATCTTGTATAGAGAGGAGAATTTTTTTAAGGCCTACGGGAATGTACGAATGGAACAGGGGGATACCATCACTATGACCAGCCAGTACGCAGAATATAATGGAACCACCCAGTTCGCCTTCGCCAGCGGAGATGTTCATATGAGAAATCCTAAGACAAGCCTGCAAACAGACACGCTGTTCTTTGATCGAATAAAACAGCAGGCTTACTACCGCACCGGAGGCACCATCAGGGATTCTTCGAGTGTTCTAAAAAGCAGAATTGGAAGATATTTTCTGGAAGCCGATAAATACTCCTTCGCTACTAAAGTTGTAATCACAAATCCAGATTACGTCCTGACCTCCAATCAGCTGGATTTTTATTCGGGTTCAGGAAATGCCTTTTTCTACGGGCCAACCACAATTACCAGTGAAAACAGCACTATTTATGCTGAACGGGGTTTCTATGACACCCGCGGCGACACCGGTTACTTTGTAAAAAATTCCAGAATAGATTATAAAAACCGCATTTTACAGGGTGATAGTCTGTACTTTAACCGGAATAAGAATTTCGCTTCGGCCACCAACAACATCAAGGTGACCGATACCATCAATAAAAGTATTATCAGGGGACATTATGC
>JBAVJE010000303.1:0-3906 GCA_049687615.1 Salinimicrobium sp.
TTTTAATTCAGAGTACCTTTTTCAAGGCTCTATTTATCAAGGGTTGGTTTATTCACGAATGGACGTTTATCGCGATTAGCAATTTCCCAGGCGGTAAGGAAAACCAGTTTCGTCCGTTTTGCAAGGAGCTCATAATTGATCTTATCCGGAGTATCGGTGAGTTGGTGATAATCTGCATGAACGCCGTTGAAGTAAAAGATCACCGGAATATCGTGTTTTGCAAAGTTATAATGGTCGCTGCGGTAGTAAAACCTGTTAGGATCATTCTCATCGTTAAAGGTGTAGTCAAGTTCCAGGTTGGTATATGTGCTGTTCATCTCTTCACTTAGTTCATGAAGGTCTGTACTTAATTTATCACTTCCAATAAGATACACGTAATCTCCTGAATTTTCTTTGCCTTCGCCAACCCGTCCAATCATGTCTATATTGAGATTGGCAACGGTTTGTGCAAGCGGAAAAACGGGATGATCTGTATACCATTTTGAACCGATTAGGCCTTTTTCTTCCCCGGTGTTGTTGAGGAATAATATGCTGCGTTTTGGACGGTAACCATCTTCAATCGCCTTGGTGAAAGCTTCGGCGATTTCAAGAATAGCGACGGTTCCTGAGCCATCATCATCGGCTCCGTTAAAAATATTGCCTTCGGGACCTATCCCTAAATGGTCATAATGGGAAGAAATTACCAGAACCTCTTCGGGCATACTGCTGCCTTTAATGTACGCCAGCACGTTTTCTGAAGCCTTTACATTACCCCTCGAAAATGCGCTTTCCGGCACCTCCTGGTAGTAGTCATCCTGTCCCAGTGGCGAAGGAATATCCAGCTTCCTGTACTCATTTTTAAGGTATTCGGCCGCCTTTTTTTGTCCCGGTTCACCTGCTTCTCTTCCTTCAAACTCATCACTGGAGAAGGTGTATAAATGTTCCTGTAATTCATTAGGAGTAATGGTATTGGCATATTCCATCACATTGGCCTCTTCAATATCTTTTGGCTGCTGGGCTTTACAAGCCACAAGACTTAGAGTTAAAGAGAATATTAGTATTTTTTTCATAAAATGATTCGGTTTTTATTGGAAAAGGCAAGATAACAGATTTCGGTTAAATCTTAATTTTATTATAGCTGTTAATAAAGAATTTCAGCTTTAAATAGCAGGAAAAAGATGAAAAATATGCTTTAAAAATCGTACTTTTAAAAGTGTTCCCAAAAACTTCTTTTTATGAAAATAGATGTTCCGGTTTCCCAGATCATGACTAAAAATATCATGAGATTGAGTCTTTCTGACCAGCTTTCTACTGCAGAAGCTATGTTTAAGAAAAACCATATTAGGCATCTTCCCGTAGTACACGAAGAACATATTGTAGGGATGCTAAGCTATAATGACTTGCTGCGAATTTCTTTTGCCGATGCGGTTAACGATGATGAAGAGGAGGTAGAGACCACAGTTTACGAGATGTTTAGCATTGAACAGGTGATGACTAAAAAAGTAGTGAGCATAAATTCGGGTACGACAATTAAAGAAGCCGGAACCCTGTTTTTGAAACATGATTTTCATGCCCTGCCGGTGGTAGATAATGACAGGCTCGTAGGCATTGTGACCACTACAGATATTATACGTTTTTTTATGAATGGATATTAGCCGGAGTCCTATTTTTCTTCTCTTGAGTTTGGCCTGTTTTTACCAGCTGTTTTTTAATATGCCTTTTGATATGGAGATCCTTCTGCAATAAAGGTTTTTAGAAAATTTTCATTGATTTTTCATGAGTTTTTGTCTCATTAATGCATTTTTGATAAAGCTTTAACTTCATGAATAGTCTCAACTGCTCCTTATTTTGTTAAATTAGTTCTCATGAGGAAGTTGATAATATTGACCTTACTGTCGATGGTCACGGCCTGCACCATCCCCAAGGATCCTGAAAACTCATTTGAAGAGGCAAAAAGGGAAGCACTTTTAGTAGGAGCTGTCCCTAATCCTCCCTATGTCGAGATCTCCAACAATCGATTTACCGGTTCTGAAATTGAAAAGCTTCGGGAATTTGCCAAAAAGGAAAACCTTCAGCTTAGGATCGAAAAAGGTACCGAAAGCGAGTTGGTAGAAAAACTGGAAAATTATGAACTGCATGTTATGGTGGGCGGGATTGACAAGAAGACCATCTGGAAGAAAAAAGCGGGTCTCACTACTCCTTATGATACCAAACACGTTTTTTTAATTCCAAAAGGAGAGAACAGGTTGCTTAAGCATCTTGAGGATTTTATCTTCAGAAAAAAGACCGGGAATGAAAACAATCCATAATTACGAACTGCCGGAGTCACTGCAGGGAGTACTCAAAGAAGCCAAAACACTGGAATGGATCACCGTGTTCTACCAGCTAAGCGTTGTGGGGGTCATGTACCTCACCCTTGGTTCCTCACAGGCCATGAAATCGGCCTGGCTGGAGGATGTCTTGAGTCTTGTACCTTCGGTGGCATTTTTGATCTCGACCAGGGTCAACAGCAAAAAGCCGAACAACGAATTTCCCTACGGCTATCACAGGGTTTTCTCCATCTCTTTTTTAGCGGGAGCAGTTGCCTTGCTGGGAATGGGACTCTTCCTGGTATTTGATTCTTCGATGTCTCTCATTAAAGCCGAGCATCCTACTATTGGCTCCAAGGTGTTCTTTGGGCAGCAGGTATGGATGGGGTGGATCATGATGGCCGCTCTTATCTACAGTGCGGTACCGGCAATGATTCTTGGTTTTAAGAAGCTTCCCAAAGCCGAAAAGATGCATAATAAATTGCTGCATACAGATGCCACCGCTCAAAAAGCCGATTATATGACTGCTTTTGCCGCGATTCTTGGAATCACCGGTATTGGCTACGGCTGGTGGTGGGCAGATTCGGTAGCCGCACTATTTATTTCTTTCTCGGTACTTAAAGACGGTGTCACGAGGGTGAAAACAGCTGCTCTTGACCTTATGGACCGCTACCCTAAAAATGTAGAGAACAAAAATGATCCGCTCATTAAGAAAATTGCTGAAAATGTAAATTCCTGGCCCTGGGTAAAGGAGTCTGCTGTGCGATTTAGAGAAGCCGGACAGATATATTTTGGAGAAGTGGCGGTTGTACCAAACAGGGCCATTGAGATAGAGGATCTGGAGGCTGGTTACGCTACCCTTAGAAATATGCACTGGAAGATACATGACTTCACTATTAGCCCTGTAGAGGAATTGCCGCCCTGGGTAAAAGGTAATGGGTCCCAAACGAAAAGTGAGAAGGCATCGTAGGGGGAAAACCTTCTCACTCTAAAGCGCCTGTTACGGCTAATTTTTTCTAACCTATAATTTAACTTATAAAATCGGGTAATCATATTTTTATACTGAATGTTTAACGACAGTTTAACCTTTTTTTACAGGTGTTGTAGGGTAAGGCTCTCAAAAATGTCATTTTGCAATCGCTTCTTATTCAGCAGCTAAAAAAAAGATGCATCAAAAAAATAATTTTCTTCTTCGGAATTCGAAAAAGCTTTATATATTTGCATCCGCTAAGGAGAAATGGCAGAGTGGTCGAATGCGGCAGTCTTGAAAACTGTTGAGGGTCACACCTCCGGGGGTTCGAATCCCTCTTTCTCCGCTGAAAAGCCCCGTAACTGTAGTGTTTACGGGGTTTCTTGTTTTTGGGTGTTAAATTAGGTGTTGTTAATGTCCTTTTTAGGGATCAAGCCTAATTGTTGTGTTTAAGCAAAAATTGTAGTCAACCTATAGAGGAAGAATTCTACATTTTTCATTGCGATCACAGAGACCGTGTAAATCCATATGCGAACCATAAAACTTAAAAGAGAAAAAGAAAATTTTAATCAGAATATCGATGACAAGATTTTCATTGACCATAAAGGAGTAATAACGATTCATCGCAATTTAAGTCCTGCGCTAAAG
>JBAVJE010000304.1:0-6688 GCA_049687615.1 Salinimicrobium sp.
GGTATAGACCTGCGACCGTTCTGGTAAAGTGGAAGGTTTGATTTTTCAATGGTTTTGTTACAGGAATACTTCGCTGCTTTCGTTTGCCTTCAAAAATAATGAAGAGCAGACTTCCGAAAATTAAAAAGTAGTAAGCCCATTTCAGCTTTCGATTGTTGAGCAATACAAACAATGGTGAGGTATAGTATGCTTTGCCTGTCTTATAATACTGGTCCCAAAAAAGTGTTTTTTCAGCAGAAATATAGGCAAGTACCCGGGCAGCATATTCCGGGTTTTCTTTTTCGGCCAGTAAAAAATAATTGCTGAAGGCCTTAGGGAAGGAATTCAGGTAAATTGCTCCTTTTCCAATAGAATCACGCAGAAAGTTAATGTTGGGTTCTGTGATTTTGAGGTTGTCTGAATATAGCTGTGATACCCCGAGCACCTGCTGTTGAAGAGTGTCATATTCGGAGAAATAATTTTCATTAGTTTGCCGGTCGTAGAGGAAAGCCTTTTCTCTTTTCAAGCTTTTTTCAGACAGGTTGAGAATAGGTTTAGAAGAAAAGCCTTTTTTCGGAATTGATGTTTTCCTCTTGAGATTAAGGGTGTCTAAGAGGTTTTTGCTAAAATTTTCAGCGATTAAAACAGCAGAATTTCCTTTTTCAATCCAGGCCAGAAGGCGGGCGAGTTCTGCGTCATCAAAATTCAATTGGTTATTCAGAAAAAAATAAGTTCCCGGTTGAGCAGAATCTTTCAAAAATTCATAGGGCGGCACATTGACTTTTTGTATTTCGAAAGGCTGTTTTGTTAGTGTTTTATACAGGATAAAGCTGCCCAGGGGGATTTTATCAAAAGCCGAATAACTTGGCGTCCAGTTAAGCTCTTCGGGCTCATTGGCCTCGAGCCAGGTGAGCAACACCAACAGGAGTACCAGGAGGCCTAGCATTATTTTATAGCTTTTGCTCATGAGAAGGGCTTATTAAAAATTGCATTTTTTGAAAGTCTTTCCTGATTTTCTCAAAAATTTCAGATCCTGTCTCAAAGCGGCCATACCATACAAAATCGTAAATGCGGTTTAGCTTTTTAAATTGTTCCTGTACCTCCGGCTGCAGCAATTCTTTAAGGTAGTCTTCATCGGTCTTGGAGCTGTCATAATCTATCATTCCACGATAGGTAAGTTGTTGCAGCATGTAAAGAAAATGGTAACGCACTGCGAGTCTATAATTTCCTTTGGAAATGGCATTTTCGATGAGCAGTTTGATGTCTTTTTTTCTAATGATCTTTTCATCTTCGTTCAGGATAACCTTTGGTCCTTCCTCATTTCCGTAGAAATAGGAAGCGGGAACGAGCTTTGAAAAAAGGTAGATGATCAAGCCGAGCAGCAGGGCCAGTAGAATGTAAGGCAGTGCCTTGAGAAAAAGCAGAAGAATTGGAGAAGCTTCAAAACCGCCGAACAGGCGTTCCATCAGCCTTTGCCATTGTATTCCTACCCAACGTTTGAACCTGGTCCACCAGTTCTCTTTCTCGATTTTTTCAGTGTAATCAAAATTGGGGTTTTCTTTATAAGAACTAATCTCTTCTTTGTCAAACTTCAGCGGAACAGGCGCAGATGAAGCCTGCTCTTGTTGAAAAAGAGCAACTTCCGACGCAGCCGAAACAACCGGCGAGCAAGAGGTAAAGAGGAGAAAGAAAAGAAGAAATCGCATTTATTCGTTTTCTGAAGAGCCTAAGTTAGAAATTGTTCTGTAAGAGCCTGTGAAATTCTTTTTTTCGTCCAGATTATAATAAACAAAAGCTGAAGCTACCACTACTACTGTATACAGCAGGTATTGAACAAGGGAGGAGATCACGTTTGTTACCACGTAAACCCAGTCAAACAAGGAAGATGGATCCACAGCACTTGCTTCTCTTGCGGTAATAAAGGCTTTAAAGAAGTAGTAGATCATCAATGGAAATTGAAAAACAAGACTAATAATGTACACCAGTATTCCCATTATAAAAAGAAGAAAGAAAGTTACCCACCAGTTGTCTTTTACCAAATCAAAACTATCAGAGATAGCGTCGATGACCGAATTTCTTTTAAATACCAGCAAGGAAGGAGCAATAGAAAGAGGTACCCAAAGAAAGATTCCCGGAAGGATACACAGCAAGGTACCCGCAGCTGTAATTATTGTGCTTAATATTAACAGGCCTAACATGCCTGCAAAATCCCTTTTTACACCCTTGTATACTTCGGTATCTACGACAAGCCCGTCATGCTCAACATAAGAGCGAATGTAATGCAGCACCGTAGTATATAGGAGCACGTAAAAAGCCAGCAGTGCACTTAACATGATGAACAAAGAAACTATGTAAACCGTAGGATCTAAATTATTGGCCATGTCAAAGACAGAATTGCTTAAACTCTCCATCCCGACGTAAGAATAAAATCCTATGGATACAAGAAGGATAACAAAAACAGGACCTGTAATGTTAAAGATGAACTTTCCCAGTGGCTTAAAGTTTTCTCGAAGAAATTTGAAAGTATCACTTATGATATCTCCCAGCTCCCGCTGTTTATGAAATACGATTTTGTTTGGGGACATTATGGTTTAGATAAAATGGATAAATGACATAATAAAATAGAATTAGCGAAAACGAACTCAGGATAATTAAGATCGCCAGCCAGTCGGGCATTTCTGTGTGACGGGTTACAAAGCCTTCAAGAAAACCTGCAACTATAAAGAAGGGGACGGTACTCACCACGATCTTTAATCCCGATTTTATGCCTTTGACAAAGGAAGTCAATCGTGAGAAAGTTCCCGGAAACAGAATGCTTTTTCCAACCACGAGTCCGGCACATCCGGCCACAATAATGACCGAAATTTCGATCGTTCCGTGTATCCAAATAGTCCTTACCGATTCCCATAACATGCCATGATCATAAAAGAAATACTGGAAAGAACCCAGCATCACGGCATTCTGCATGAGCAGGTATAGGGTGCCTATTCCCAGAAGAACCCCGAATACAAAAGTGAGCAATGCCACTCTTACATTGTTGATGGTAATACCCAGGAACATGTCCATCTCTTTGGCCTTTTTATAAACAGCCATAGGATCATTTTTGCTAATATTTTCAAGTGTCATGTTCACGTAAGCATCGCCCATTATTGACCTAACAAAGCTGCCATCTGTTGCTGCGGAAAAACTTCCTACTGCCGAGAATAACGCAAAGACCAGGAAAGCAAGCAATAACTGTCTCTGGTGTTTGTAAAACTCCCGTGGGAAATCTAAAGTGAAAAATTTTACCAGGCGGTTAGAAGATTCTCTCTTAGTCTTGTAGATCTTTTGATGTGCCCTTGATGCAAGGTTATTTAGGTATTTTAGGGTGTTGCTATTGGGATAAAAGGTTTGTGCGTAACTTAGATGATCTGTAAGCTCGAGATATAGTGCAGAGAGTTCATCTGGTGAAATTAGCGCATTGTTGCTTAAGGCACTTTCAAATCTTGACCATTTAGCTTTATTTTGTTTAACGAAAGCAGCCTCGCGCATTTTGTGTGGTTTGTTCTCAAAGAAACGTATTAAATGGATAATTTTCAAATTGAAACAGCGCAAAATATCAGCATTTCTCAAAATGCTGCAGGAGTAGGGGAACGCATTCTTGCCTACCTCATTGATGGTTTGATAATAATTGCTTACGCCATAATAATTATTTATATCATTGGAAGTCTTAATCTCTCGGGAGGGCAGGAATGGATGTACGTTCTGGTCATAGGGCTGCCTATTTTTATGTATTTCCTGCTTTGGGAGATCTTCTGGAACGGGCGAACTCCGGGTAAAGCTGCACTTGATTTAAGAGTGGTGAAACTGGATGGCTCTAAGCCGGCATTCTCGAATTTTATTGTTCGATGGCTGTTGCGGGTCATTGATATCACTATTAGTAGTGGAAGTGTGGCCGTAGTCACCATCCTGATTAATGGAAAAGGTCAACGATTGGGGGATCTCGCCGCAGGTACTACAGTAATTTCTGAAAAAATGAAAACCTCTCTTAATAATACCATTCTGGAAGATCTTCCTGTAGATTATCAGCCGGTGTATTCACAGGTGACTGTACTTTCTGACGGGGATGTTCAGGATATTAAGGATATCTATTACGAGGCTTTAAAAAACGGAAATTATAGGGTGATCCATTATCTTTCAGAAAAGGTTTCAAAACTTTTAGAGGTGAAACCACAAGAAAAAGGTGTAGAATTTATAAAAAACGTGCTCCGGGATTATTCCTATTTCACCCAGCAGTAATTATTCCATGATTTCGGTGTTAATGTAAATATTTTGAATTGGCCATTCACTTCCATCTACAGGAACCTTAGAGATAGAATCAACAACGTCCATTCCGTCTATTACCCTGCCAAAAACCGTATGCTCATTATCCAGATGATGTGCTCCACGATGGCTTTGGACTATATAAAATTCGTAAGGAGAAGAGGCTTTACTTACATTTTGTTTGGCATATTTTGCGGCCGCAAGAGCACCGCGAACATGTTTATGGCCGGCATCAAATTCGCTCGGGATAAGGTAATTCCCAATATGGTGCCTTTTTTTATTCGTTCCGGGTAGATCAGAATTCCCTCCCTGTATAACAAAGTTTTCGGAAACCCTGTGGAAAAAGGTTTTGTCGAAATAGTTATGATTGACGAGGAACAGGAAATTGGCCCTGTGAAGCGGCGTGTCCCTGAACAACTCCACATCTATATTACCAAACCTTGTCTTGATGCGAACTTTATTCTCCTGGTGTTCTTTCCCGTATTTCATCATAAAAGGAATGAATTTTTCCTGTACCAGAAGTGGTCCTTCCTGTTTTTCCATGTCTGCTTTGGGTTCAACATCTTTTACATTTGTGTTGTTTTCATTTAAAGAATCGGGTTGTGCAGGTTCTTTCAGGACGGTTTCCACCTTATTTTGTTTGGAAGAATTCTTATCTTCACAACTTGCGAAGGCTGCTGCAAATAGAATCAACACTAAGAAAAAAAAAGATCTCATGAACTTTCAGGATTTTGTCAGTTTAGGTCCGAATTTAAGGAAAATTAGTCTCCCCGGGGAGGAAGCGCATTATAAATTAGCCCCAATGCTGCGATTGCGGGAGATGGAAAATCTTAATATTGAACAGAAAAAACCACATCAGGCCGCGGTAATGGCAGTATTCTATCCGGGCAGGCAGGAGGAGACAAAATTTGTTCTAATCCTTCGGAAAACTTATAAAGGTGTTCATTCTAACCAGGTGGGATTTCCTGGAGGAAGGGCCGAAGAATACGACCGTGATCTGCTGGAGACTGCTTTAAGGGAAACCGAAGAAGAAGTAGGAATCCCACAGCAGGAGGTAAAATTGTTAAGAGAGCTTACAAAACTGTACATCCCGCCCAGCAATTTTTGGGTGCAACCTTTTATGGGTATTATGCAAAGAACCCCAATTCTGGTACCGCAGGAGACCGAGGTGGAATCTGTAATAGAAATAGATATTGAAGACTTTTTAAGCGACTCCTGTCTAACAAGAAGACGTCTAAGCACCTCCTACGCAAAAAATATCGATGTGCCTGCTTTTCTGCTAAACGGTCATGTAGTATGGGGTGCGACCGCTATGATGCTTAGTGAAATGAAAGAAATCCTGAGGCAGGCGCTGTAAATGCAGAAATTGGTATCTTTGGCCATTATTAATGTAAGGGAACTATGAAGTTATTGAAAAAGAATCCTTTTGGGCATATTCTTTTTTTTAAAAAATGGTTGATTAGAATTTTCGGAGTGCTTTCTCATAGGCGCTACCGGGGCTTTAATGCGTTACAGATTGAGGGATCTGAGATTATCAAAAATCTACCCGACACAAATGTGCTTTTTGTTTCTAACCACCAGACCTATTTTGCTGATGTTACTGCCATGTTCCATGTTTTTAACGCAGCCTTAAGCGGAAGAGTAGATTCTATTAAAAATGTGGGTTACCTGTGGCAGCCAAAGCTTAACATGTATTACGTGGCGGCCAAAGAGACCATGAAAGCAGGTCTGCTTACACGAATAATGGCCTATGGAGGAGCCGTAACTGTGGAGCGCACCTGGCGTGAAAAAGGAAAGGAAGTACAGCGGGAGGTGAACCCCGACGATACAGAGAATATTGGCATAGCGCTAAAGGATGGCTGGGTAATTACTTTTCCGCAGGGTACCACCAAACCGTTCAAACCTATAAGAAAAGGTACGGCACATATCATCAAGAACTATAAACCTATTGTCATTCCTATTGTTATTGACGGTTTTAGAAGATCTTTCGATAAAAAAGGCTTGCGTATCAAGAAACGCGGAATCCTTCAGACATTCCAGATTAAAGAACCTCTGGTTTTCGATTATGAGAATGAGTCTATCGAAGACATCGTAGAGAAATTGGAATATGCCATTGAGCAGCACCCATCTTTTCTTAAGGTGATTCCGCAGGAGGAGCTGGAGGATATGGAAGCCCTGAACAAAACCAGGAAATGGGATTATTAGGAAAGGTACAGTACCTTTCGATCTTCTTCTGCTTTCTTATCGAGTTTTTTACCGTGATGAGAGCCTATCGCTAATCCTATAGGTAGTCCTAATCCTATAAATGCAGCATTTTTTGTAATTACAAAAAGAATCATTCCAATAGGAAGGCCAAATACGATCATTCCTTTAGGCATCCAAAGATTAGTGTAGTGCTCTTCGGGTA
>JBAVJE010000305.1:0-9550 GCA_049687615.1 Salinimicrobium sp.
AAAAAATCACCGTTCGAAATAAAATGTAGGGCTTCAAAAAGGGCAAATGTGAAGTACATTCTGGTTTCCTCCCGCGCATAATCATCCATATAATGTCCTGCCTCAAAAAGAATCGTAGGAACCTCCAGGCTTTGAAAAGTATCTCCGGTACAGTTGATATTAAAGTCATCACCATATCGCCCAACCTGTCCGGGAATTACCTGCTGAAGCGCTTCATTAATTGCAGTGATGATTTGCATCGCTTTGAGGCGATGTTCGGGAACAGATTTTTCTTCATCCAGAGCAGGTGCGAGAAAAGACAAGGTGGCCGGCTTCTTTTCCTTACCGGCACTAAAAATGGTGCGCTGGTCGTGCAGGTTTAAACAATAATCTGGCTGGAAATTTTCAAATACCTCTCTTAGTACCCGGCTTTCAGGTTCTTTTCTCTCAAGAGCATCCCGGTTGAGATCTACCTTGTTCACATTTTCACGGGTGTATCGCGCCGCTCCATCAGGATTCAGCATAGGGATGAATAGAAAAGTACAACTTGAAAGTAAATTCCGTACTTCTGGAGAAGAGGAATAAATGATAAAAAGCTTGAAAAGATCAAAAAGTCCTTTGGTGGTAGTAGACTCGTTACCGTGCATTTGAGACCATCCCAAAACTTTGACAGGGCCATTCCCAATCCTGATGCTCTTAATAGGAATGCCTAAAAACGATCTCCCAATTTCTTCAATTTGAAAATGGGATTCCAGCTCCTGCATTAAAGGTTCCAGATGAAGCCAGCTTATATATCTACCACTTAATCTTTCTTCTTTAAAGATTGAATACAGCTGTAAAAAATTGGTCACATTTATATTTTCCTTCATGTTTACAAAAGTAAATAATTACAATTTCACAATTGTAAACAGCTTTTAAGCCTGGCATGATTCACAATATTAAACATCCAAATTTACAGCATTGGAACGCAGAATGGAATATTTCCACTCTCATGTTTAACGTAGATCATTTTGTTGTCTTTTAGGTGTTTACATCCTGTCAACTAAAGTTATTATTCGGTTATAAAATAAGATTTCACACAAGAATTTGGAGTATTGACACCAATACTTTACATTTGTTAACAAGATAAAATCCTAATTTGTTTACAATGGTGAACACGGAAGAGTTTACAAAAAGACTACATAAAGTGATGGATTATTATGATCTGTCTGCAGCTTCTTTTGCCGATAAAATAGATGTGGGACGGTCTTCCATTTCTCATTTACTCTCTGGCAGGAATAAACCTAGCCTGGATTTCGTAATGAAAATTATACAGGCTTTTCCCGAAGTAGAACTTTACTGGCTGCTAAATGGAAAAGGAAGCTTTCCAACAAAAATGGAACAAAGTTCCCCTCCTCCTGTCATCTCTTCCAAAACGGTCTCCCCCGAACGCAACCTGTTTTCTGAAGAAGATAAAATGCCGGAAAACCTCCCTGCGGCATCTGGCTCAAGAGAAATAAAAAAAATCGTGATTTTTTACAGTGATGGCAGTTTTGAGGCTTATGAGAATTGATTCTTATTTAAAATTCCCATTACTTTGCAGCATGCGAAAAATTCAGTTTTTTGGCCTTCTTTTATTTTGGCTTTCCTCCTGCTATCAACCCGAGAGAAATTGTAAAGATTTTAAAACGGGAACTTTTGAATTTCAGTCTTACCTGGATGGGGAACTTGTAAAAACCCGTTTTACACGTAATGACAGTGTCGAGATCGACACCTTTAAGGGACAGACAGATACTTCTTCTATACGTTGGATCAACAACTGTGAGTATATTATCAAAAATCTGCACCCAAAGAACCGTGCAGAAGAAAAACCATTGCACATTAAAATCCTCACCACTAAAGGCAATACATACACCTTTGAATACGCGATAGTAGGAGACACAGAAAGACAACGTGGAACTGCAATAAAAGTAGAGTAGGAATTTTTGAAAACCGGTTTATTTTCTTCTCAATAACTCGTTCTGCTCTTCCATTAATTTATTCATCTTCTCAAGCAGCTGCACGTTTTTGGCAGGTTCGACTGTTTTATTCTCTGGATCTTCAGCTTTTCTTCGGAAGCGATTCATCAATTTCACTACAATAAAGACAGTGAACCCAATGATGAGAAAATCCAGAAGAACCTCAAGGAACATCCCATACCCCAGGCTAACGGCTTCTTTTTCCACTTGCCCTGTAGCATTCAACACAGCTTCTCTTAGAACAATCCTTTTTTCGGAAAAATGAACACCTCCGGTCATAAGGGAAAGAGGGGGCATTACGACCTGCTTCACCAGCACATCAACCACCCGGTTAAAAGCAGTACCTACGATGATTCCCACCGCCATGTCGATCATGTTGCCTTTAATGGCAAATTCCTTAAACTCTTTAATCAGGCCCATTACTCTTCAAAAAGTTTTATTTGGGCTTCATCTTCTTGTGAAGTTTTCTTGTTGATTTTTCCTTCAGAAAAATCGGGTGAAGTTTTCTTTTTCTCTTCTGTTGTCGTCCCGGTCTCAATAGACTCTTCCATCACCTCCATATCTTCGGGAGCTATCTCTTCGGGCTCTTCAAACGGTTTGGAGTCTAAAAGGTTGATCTGTTTTACCTTTTCAGTGGTTAATTGATTTCCCAGGGCTTTGATTCCCTTTACTGCGATAAAATCCTCAAGTTCTATAACCTCGTTTGGCCTCTGGTCTTTTCCTCGAACCTTGCTGTAAACGACTTCGGCCACGGGCAAATAATCTGTAGAAATTATCTCAAGGTAATTTTTAGGGTTCTCTCCTATAAAATTTTCCTCTTTTTCAGGATTATCAATCATGAAGCGTTTCACATAAAACCGTTCTTTTTCGGCTTCCCAATAAATCGCCGAAATAGGCTTTTTAGGGCTCCATTTTTCCAGCGCGATGATATCTTCATCAAATCTGGTGGTCAATTCCGGTTTGATGGTTTTAGCAACACCATTCTGGGTAATTATAAGCAACCTGTCCTCGCCCTTGAATTCTCCTAACAGTTCTCCCCTCTCATCTACGTTTAGTCTTTTGACCGTCTCATCAAACCAGATCCTGCGAGGTTTCAAAGTAGAAACTCCTTCTTCTTTAAGTTCAATTTTCTTTACCGGATACTTGGTAACAATATTTCCCTTTACCCCACGGCCTTTAATAGCCATATCGGCAAAATCTACTTCAAATTTCAACTTTTTGATGCTTCCAACCTGCCGTAAATAGACTGTGATCACTTCGGCTTCCCCGTTGGGGTTCGCTGAAAAATAGAGCAACTCAGAACCCTTTTTGCCCTGCGCGAGATCATATTCTCTGTCACGGGTTACCGAGGTAACTGCGAAACGTTTGATATAAGATGCTCCGGCTTTCCCATCTTTATAGATCAAATTATAGATGGTCCTTCGATCCTTTTTCTTAAAAATAGCGACATGAATGATGTCTTTTCCTATAAAAGTCTTGGAATCTACCTTAGTTACCATCATTTTACCTTCTTGGGTAAAACAAATCACATCATCAATGTCTGAACAATCTGTGACGTATTCATCTCTTTTGAGAGCAGTGCCCACAAATCCTTCCTTGCGGTTGACGTAAAGCTTTGTATTACGAATGACAACCTTTGTAGCTTCTATATCGTCAAAAAGGCGTAATTCTGTCTTTCTTTCTTTTCCGGCACCATAGTCCTTCTTAAGTCGGGTAAAATAGGCAATGGCATAGTCCACAAGATGGTCAAGGTTATGTTTGATCTTCGCAATCTCCCCTTCCAAAGCCTCTATTTTCTGCTGTGCTTTATCGAGGTCGAACTTAGAGATCCTTTTGATCCTGATCTCGGTAAGTTTTTCGATATCTTCCTCTGTGACATTTCTTTTCAAATGCTTGATATGAGGCTTCAGGCCTTTGTCTATAGCTGAAATTACTCCATCCCAGGTTTCCTCTTCTTCTATATCCCGATAGATTCTTTTTTCTATAAAAATTCTTTCAAGAGAGGCAAAATGCCACTGTTCCTGAAATTCATCCAGTCTTACCTGCAGGTCGCTCTTGAGTAATCCTAGCGTATGATCTGTAGATCTTCTCAGTATTTCTGAAACCCCTAAAAAAGCCGGTTTATTGTCAATGATCACACAGCTTAGGGGCGAAATTGAAATTTCACAATTGGTGAACGCGTATAAGGCATCAATAGTTTTGTCTGGAGAAATATTCCCCGGAAGGTGAATCAGGATCTCAACTTGATCTGAGGTGTTATCCTCAATCTTCTTGATCTTGATCTTACCTTTTTCGTTGGCCTTCAAGATGGAGTCGATCAAGGTAGAAGTGTTGGTGCTAAAAGGAATTTCTTTTATCACCAAAATATTCTTTTCCAGCTGGGAGATCTTGGCACGAATTCTAACCCGGCCGCCACGCAAACCGTCGTTATAATTTGTGATATCTGCAATTCCGCCGGTGGCGAAATCGGGATACAATTTGAATTTTTTCCCCTGCAGGTGTTTAATACTAGCCTCAATGAGCTCGTTGAAATTATGCGGAAGAATTTTAGTGCTTAACCCAACGGCAATCCCTTCTGCACCTTGAGCTAACAAAAGCGGAAACATAACCGGTAGGTTCACCGGTTCTTTTTTCCTTCCGTCGTAAGACAGCTGCCATTCGGTAATTTTGGGATTATAGACCACATCAAGAGCAAACTTTGAAAGCCGTGCCTCAATATATCTTGGGGCTGCCGCCCCATCTCCGGTAAGAATATTTCCCCAGTTTCCCTGGGTATCTATGAGCAGGTCCTTCTGCCCTACCTGCACCATGGCATCGCCAATACTGGCATCACCATGGGGATGGTACTGCATAGTATGCCCTACAACATTCGCAACCTTATTATACCTCCCGTCATCCAAATCTTTCATTGAATGAAGGATTCTTCGCTGTACCGGTTTAAAGCCGTCTTCCAATGCAGGAACAGCCCTTTCCAGGATTACATAAGAAGCGTAATCCAAAAACCAGTCCTTGTACATTCCGGTGACACGGGTAAGCACTTCCTGCTCTTCCTGTCCTTGCTCAAGATTCTCGTCCTGTGGATCTTGTAAATTATCGTTCTCCATTTAAGCCTTTGCTTTATTTTTCTCCAGCACTTTAGCCAGAGATATCTTCAGAGATTTTATTTTCTTACCTCTCAAAAAGGTGATATTATATTTATAATGCCTGTATCCCCGTTTGTTTCTGGAGTTGATATAGATGTGCAATACTTTGTAGAAAAAATAGTTTTCCAGTTTGAAATTCTTCAATTTCGATTTCGGAACTTCGGTACGCTGCTCCCGGTAATGCATGAACTTAGAGATCAACAGGCCATTACTTTTAAAGTTGAGGGTTTCTCCATCACTGTCAAAATCAAAAGATTTTCCAACAATGAAAATGTAAACCGCTATGGCCAAAGCAATCACGTTAGGAATAAGACTACTGTAATTGAACGGGGTTTCATCATATTTGATCTCCACCGAAGCAAAAGCATTGGTAAGAAAGACCGCCACCACAATAATGTAGATGGAGGGAATTATACTTGTTTCTTTCCTGTTGTTAAACCGCATTTGCCTGTTCCTTGACTAGATCAAGTTCCACCTTGAGGTTATCAATAATGAATTCCTGCCTGTCCGGAGTATTTTTGCCCATGTAGAAACTTAAGAGCTCTTCAATAGACATCTCTTTATCAAGCATCACCGGATCAAGCCGAATATCATCTCCAATAAAGTTTTTAAATTCATCAGGCGAAATTTCCCCCAGTCCCTTAAATCGGGTAATCTCCGGTTTTCCGGAAAGCTTTGCCACCGCCTCCTGCCTTTCAAACTCGCTATAGCAGTAAAGGGTTTCTTTCTTATTTCTCACCCTAAAAAGCGGGGTTTGTAAAATATAAAGATGATTCTCTTTTATCAACTCCGGAAAGAATTGCAAAAAGAAAGTGATGAGCAACAGCCTGATGTGCATTCCATCAACGTCGGCATCGGTAGCAATCACAATATTATTATAGCGAAGATCCTCTATGGATTCCTCTATGTTTAATGCCGCCTGAAGCAGGTTGAACTCTTCATTTTCGTATACGATCTTCTTGCTAAGACCATAACTATTCAGCGGTTTACCTTTTAAGCTAAACACAGCCTGGGTATTCACATCCCGGGATTTTGTAATAGATCCGCTGGCAGAATCTCCCTCGGTGATGAAAAGGGTGCTTTCCAGGTATCTTTCTTTTTTACTGTCTCCCAAATGGATGCGGCAGTCACGAAGTTTTTTGTTGTGCAAACTTGCCTTTTTCGCCCTGTCCTTAGCCAGTTTTCTAATACCCGACAGATCTTTTCGCTCTCGCTCTGCCTGCAAAATCTTACGCTGAAGCAGCTCTGATGTTTCTGGATTCTTATGTAAGTAGTTGTCCAGATGGGTTTTTAGGAAATCATTGATATAGGTTCTTACCGTGGGCAGGTCTCCTCCCATATCTGTAGACCCCAGTTTCGTCTTCGTCTGACTTTCGAAAACCGGTTCCATTACCTTTATGCTTACAGCCGAAACTATAGATTTTCTTATATCACTGGCTTCATAGTTCTTTCCGTAGAACTCTCTCAAAGTTTTTACTATAGCTTCCCTAAAAGCCGCGAGGTGAGTTCCTCCCTGTGAGGTATGTTGCCCATTTACAAAAGAATGATATTCTTCACTGTACTGGGTTTTACTATGTGTAATTGCCACCTCTATATCACTTCCCCTAAGGTGAATGATAGGATATAGCCGGTCATCCTCGTTTATACTGTCAGAAAGCAGGTCTTTTAAACCGTCTTCAGAATAAAATTTTTCGCCGTTGAACACGATAGTCAGCCCCGGATTGAGGTAGACGTAGTTCTTGAGCATTTTCTCAATATATTCTGAACGGAATTTATAATTTTTGAAGATGAGCTCATCGGGAGTGAAAGTCACTTTGGTACCCTTTCTCCTTGAGGTTTCATCCAGATGCTCTTCTTCTACAAGATTACCTTGTTCAAATTCAGCCGAATGAGACTGCCCGTCACGGGTAGATTCAACTCTAAAATTGGAGGACAGAGCGTTTACCGCCTTGGTACCAACCCCATTCAATCCAACAGATTTTTTGAAGGCGCGGGTGTCATACTTACCACCCGTATTCATCTTTGAAACCACGTCGACCACTTTTCCAAGAGGAATCCCGCGGCCATAATCCCTTACGATCACTCGTTGATTCTGCACCGAAATTTCTATGGTCTTTCCTCCTCCCATCACAAATTCATCGATACAGTTATCTACTACCTCCTTAAGAAGAATGTATATACCGTCATCGGCGCTGGAACCGTCGCCAAGTTTACCAATATACATCCCGGGACGCATTCTAATGTGCTCCTTCCAGTCCAGTGACCGGATATTATCCTCGGTATATTTAGTTTCTTCGCTCATTGCTGTTTCCTGCAGTTATTGTGGCTAATATAAGGTTTCCCGGAAAAAGCTGAAATTTTCAGCTTCGAAAATAATTAACAATTGTTTCACAAAAAATAAGCCCTTCCAAAAATGTCATTTTTGAAGACTTTCTTCAGAAGAGTTTTAAGATGCTGTTGGGTCCCTCAATCAACAGGAGCGCGAATAATCGCGCTCCTGTGTCCTATTTATATCTTAATATCTAAACTTATACGTTGAACCTAAAATGCATCACATCCCCGTCTTTTACAACGTATTCTTTTCCTTCCACCCGCATTTTCCCGGCCTCTTTAACTTTAGCTTCACTTCCATAAGAGGTATAATCATCATAAGCGATCACTTCAGCACGAATAAAGCCTTTTTCAAAATCGGTGTGAATTACACCTGCAGCCTGGGGAGCGGTAGCTCCAACCGGAATGGTCCAGGCCCTTACTTCCTTAACGCCGGCAGTAAAATAAGTTTGGAGGTTTAATAAATTATAGGCGCCACGTATCAACTTTGCCGATCCCGGTTCATCCAGGCCAATATCCTGCAAGAACATTTGACGCTCTTCGTAGTCTTCAAGTTCTGTAATGTCGGCTTCTGTACCAACTGCCAAAACTATCACTTCGGCTCCTTCTCCTTTAACAGCTTCTTTTACCTTTTCAACATAATCATTTCCATTAACTGCATCGCTCTCATTGACGTTGCAAACGTACATGACTGGTTTATCTGTAATGAATTGTAACGGGGCAATGAATTCCTCCCTTTCAGATTCAGTGAGCTCTACGGCACGAACCGAAATTCCTGCTTCCAGCCCCTCTTTTACCTTTAAAAGAGCAGCCTCTTCTTTTTGAGCTTCTTTATTCCCGGTTTTGGCCGCGCGTTTAACCTTTTCCAGTTTTTTTTCGGCTGTTTCAAGATCCTTTAACTGCAGCTCCATGTCAATGGTTTCCTTATCCCTAACAGGATTTATGTTCCCATCAACATGAACAATATTGTCGTTTTCAAAACATCTTAGCACATGCAGAATAGCATCGGTCTCCCGGATATTTCCGAGGAATTGATTCCCTAAACCTTCGCCCTTACTCGCTCCTTTTACGAGTCCGGCAATATCTACGATCTCAACCGTTGCAGGCAACACCCGCTCAGGATGCACCAGGCTTTCCAACTTTTCAAGTCGCCGGTCGGGCACGTTCACCACTCCAATGTTAGGTTCTATGGTACAGAAAGGGAAGTTCGCACTCTGCGCCTTCGCGTTTGACAAACAGTTGAAAAGGGTTGATTTTCCTACGTTGGGTAATCCTACTATTCCGGCTTTCATTGAATTGTTTTTGATGCTGATTTTGCGGGTGCAAATATAGGTATTACTAACGAGAAAAACCCTTTCTGTAATTTCTTGTTTTCGGCCGGGGAAAAGTAATATTAACCTGATAGGATCATGATTAATCACCCTGCTATTTTTTAAGAGCTCTTTGTGCCGAATGGACCATTCTTGTATCAAAAGGAATTTCAAAATAGACATTATCTTCAAACCCTGCCGAGCTTAAATAATGTTGGAATCTCTACCTCTCCCCTGGCACCAAAGCTTTTTTCCAGTTGCTTCTTTACCAATACCACCGGATTTTCCCTTTTTTGACGCTCATAATTTTTTACCGACGACCAGGTATTCAGGTAACCAAGCAGCTGTTCAATGCTCCAGATTTCCCGTTTGGAAAATTTGAGAGTTGGAACTTCCTTAAAGGGAAATGAAATGGTTTCATATTTTTCTTCCAGATATTGTCTTTCGGGATACCAGTATGGGCCAACGAGATTCTTGTAAAGATGATCGATGATCCTGTTTGTTTCAGAATTGCTTCGGAAAAGTCCGTAGCCAATGACGGCCAGGTAACCACCAGGTTTAAGCACCCGCTTCACCTCTTTATAAAAAGCTTCAAAGTCAAACCAGTGAATAGCCTGCGCTACCGTCACTAGTTCGAAAGAAGAGTCGGGAAAATCGGTTTTTTCAGCCGGTTGTAAACTGTATGAAATATTGCTTTTTTGAACGGCCTGTGCAAGTTGTTCTTTACTGATATCGGTCGCCTTTACTTCCAAAAAGAAATCGGCCAACGCGGTAGCTACCTGCCCATTAC
>JBAVJE010000306.1:0-2617 GCA_049687615.1 Salinimicrobium sp.
CCTTTATGATGCACTTTGGTATCAAGAAAATTGACACCAAAGATAATAAGCAATGGCACAAAAAAACCGATTATTCCTCCCCCGGCCATTATAAGCCATGGCTTTGGATCAACTGGTTCATCATAGGTCCAGGCCGGGTCAATGACTTTAATTACCGGCGAGGTCGCAGCTGAAGAAATAGCTGATTCTTCCCTTCTTTGGAGAAGAAAAAGATAAAGTTGTTCTTTTATTTGTTGCTGTCTTACAATTCCACGTATTCCTTTCTCAAGGCCAGGAAAAGTACTAAACTGCCCTTCGGCTTTTTGATCTAATTGATTTAGTTCCCGAAGCTTGATCAGAAGGGTACTTTTTACCTGATCAATGTTCTTAAGTAAATTCTGCCTTAAATCATCAAGCTGCTCAGTAATTGTTTCAACCACCGGGTTTTCTGTTGTTCCCGATTTTAAATAGGTATTTCTTTCAAGAACAAGTTCATTATATTTCGAAGTTCCACTTGTGATATTTCCACTCTCAATTCCCATACCTTCAGGAAGAAGTTGATAAGGTTTTGCAGAACTTAATGTCTCTTCAATACCATTCAGAACCAGCCGTTGAGTTTCCAAATCAAATATCTGCTGTTCAGCCTGAGAAGATTTTGCGAGATATTGCCCGGCACTGCTCTCAACATTCATAATTTGATTTTCTCTTTTAAATTCCGCCATACCTGTTTCGACGGAATCTAATTCCTGTGAGATTAGTTCCAGCCTTTCTTGAATAAAATTGGCTGTACTTTCGGCTACTTGCCTTTTATCTGCCACCCCTTCTTCATTAAAATGAAACATTAAAGCATTTAAAAAGTCCTGACTCTTTTCAGGCACTTCTCCTGAAATACTTAATGAAAGGATATCTTCGGCTTTACCCATTGGCTTAACTGTCATCCTAGAGATAAAACTATCTACTACTTCTCTCAAAGGTTGAATTTCTATGGTAACCTTTGACTTTCTAAGCTCTGTTCCCGGCCTTTTGGAAATGATGAATTCTGCATCTCCTACTTTAACAGGCTCACCAAATATTTCTACTGCAGAGTAGTCATAATCATCAATAATAAGTTCATATTTTCGATTGCTTTGGGGAATAATGGTCAAAGACACATCCAAGTAATTAGCAATATTTTCATTAGATAAAAACTTCAAAACTATTGGCGCATCTTTATAAGCTTCAATTGCAATTACTTTGCCTTCAAAAAAATAGGAAATATTCAGATCTAATTCTTCAATTACTTCGCTTACCAAACTTTTCGATTGAAGGGTAACAATCTGGTTATCTAAACTGTTATCCCCAATTGCTAAAATGGAAGCTCCTCCAGAAGGTAAAGCCCCAACCACATTTTTATCCTCATCATCAAGCACCATCATAGAAGCTTCGGTCCAGAATTCAGGAATAGTGTAACGATTGTATAGAAAGGCTATGAACAGCCCCAACAAACATCCAAAAACCAGCCACTTCCAATGAGTAAGGTATTTGTATATCTCTGCCTTAAGGTCAAAATTAGATTCTTCCTTTTCTGAAAATTCCTGTAATTCCTCCATTAAATATTGTTGAATAAGACAAATAAACTAAATGCTGTTGTTACGATCGAAACAATTCCCTGCCAACTGGTGATAAATCCAGCTGATTTAACCTTTCTATAAGTAGGTTGAACGTAAACAATATCATTCTGTTTCAAATAGTAGTAGGGATTTTGAAATACTGAAGCGCTTGTAAGGTCTACTTGTTCGTACGTTAATTCTCCCTGATGGTTTCGTATAACTAAAATATTATCTCTTTTTCCATCATAGGTAATATCACCAGACATTGCCAAAGCCTGAGGCACTGAAATTCTTCCATCTGTCACCTCGATGACACGACTGCCAATTTCACCCATTACGGTAACCTTAAAATTCACAATACGGACACGAACTACTGCATCTTTTACATATTTTCCAAGTTTCTCTGAGATAAGGTCTTCAACTTCTCCTCTGGTTTTTCCTCGTACCTGCACTTTCCCCAGGACCGGAAAATTAATAAAACCTTTCTCATCGACTAAATAACCTATTAAAGAATTGTTAGCGGTACCTCCACCTCCCGCTCCCTGTGAGGAAATATTCATTCTGAATGGCTCAACCAATTCATCGTTAAGGGAGGAAACATCTATTCTTAGTACATCATTCACCTCAATTTCAGGTATAAAGTCATCTGGAGCTTCCATATTCTGTATTGCCTCGATGTCTTGAAAATAGAGCACTTCCTTTTTAGTGGCACAGCCAGTTATGAGCAGCAGAAAAATTGATAGAAAAGCTGGAAGGAGTATTAATCTGGGAGACGAGTTTTTTTTCATTTAAATTATTTTCTTCCTTTCATCAGGAATGACAGAATGACTATCTAGTCTTTCAAAAGTAGAATTATTACTCTTGAATTCCGGAACAAGTTTTTTAAGTTTAGCAACAACCTTATGACTTTTAAATTTGGTCGCAGACTTTATTATTTTTTCTATTGATAAATTAACTTCTTCATAATTTCCTGGATGATCAACTGCAATCATAATCTTCTTATGGTGAGTTGGCAAAGTTTTACTTTTATCACTGAGAAGTTCTTCATA
>JBAVJE010000307.1:0-2535 GCA_049687615.1 Salinimicrobium sp.
ATGCCAAGTGGTAAAAAAAGAAAAAGACATAAGGTAGCTACGCATAAGCGTAAAAAGAGAAGAAGAGCTAACCGCCACAAGAAAAAGTAGTTTTCATACTACTTTTTTTATTTAAAACGTTCTTTGAAATCGGGATCCTTAGAGATCTCTTCAGGATTTTAAAACCTGTGAATTTTATTGTTTAATCCATCCCGCATAAACGGGATAAAAATCGATTAGAGTGAACAAAGAGTTAATTATTAGAACCGGTTCCTCTGCTGTAGATTTTGCCTTATTAAAAGATGGAAAACTAATAGAACTCAACAAAGAAGAAGATGACAGTAATTTTGCCGTAGGCGATATTTTTCTCGCCAAAGTAAGAAAAGCTGTTCCCGGATTAAATGCCGGATTTGTAAATGTAGGCTACACGAAAGATGCATTCTTGCACTATCATGACCTTGGCCCGCAAGTACTTTCTTTGTTGAAGTTCATAAAACGTGTAAGCACAGGTAAACTAAAGGACTATTCTCTAAAGGATTTTCCTATTGAAAAAGATATTGATAAAGACGGAAGCGTTGCCGATGTCTTAAAATCAAATCAATCGCTGCTGGTACAGGTAGTGAAAGAGCCAATCTCCACCAAAGGCCCAAGGATAAGTTCAGAACTTTCCCTCCCGGGCCGTTATATCGTGCTGGTACCTTTTTCCAACCGGGTTTCTGTTTCTCAAAAAATAGAAAGCAAGGAAGAAAAAGATCGCCTCAAACGACTGGTGAAGAGTATTAAACCAAAAGGCTTTGGAATTATTGTACGTACCGTAGCAGAAGGCAGAAAAGTAGCAGAACTGGACAACGACCTACAGAATTTAATGGGACGTTGGACAGGAATGTGTAAAAAGCTGTATAAAGCACCTCATCCTTCCAAAGTGTTGGGAGAACTCAACAGGGCATCCTCTATTCTTAGAGATGTCTTTAACGACACCTTTACTTCAATATGTGTAGATGATGAGACTTTATATACGCAAATCAAAGATTATGTGAGCGAGATCGCTCCAAAAAAAGAATCCATTGTGAAATTGTACGATTCCAATGTTCCCATTTTCGAGAAATTCGGAATCGAACGTCAAATTAAAACTACTTTCGGCCGCACCGTATCCATGCACAAAGGAGCATACCTGGTGATAGAGCACACAGAAGCCATGCACGTCGTTGATGTGAACAGCGGAAACCGCTCCAACAAATCCAAAAACCAGGAAGAAACGGCACTGGAGGTCAACCTCATTAGTGCCACCGAAATTGCCCGCCAACTACGCCTCCGCGATATGGGAGGAATTATTGTGGTTGATTTCATAGATATGAACAGGGCGGAAAACAGAAAGAAGCTGTATGATCATTTGCGAGACGAAATGAGCGATGATCGCGCAAAACACAAAATTTTGCCCCCCAGTAAATTTGGCCTGGTACAAATCACAAGACAAAGGGTACGGCCCGAAATGAATATCAAAACAAGGGAAGAAGATCCCAATAGAAAGGGAGAAGAAATAGAAGCCCCTATTGTTTTGGTAAACAAGATCACTTCCGACCTTGAAAAACTGATCAAAAAAGACTATAAAAAGATTACTCTAAGTACACATCCTTTTATAGCAGCCTTTTTAACAAAAGGTTTTCCATCACCACGTGCAAAATGGTATTTTGACCACAAGCGCTGGGTAAAAATAGTACCAAGAGATGCTTACACGTATCTTGAATATCATTTCCATGACAAAGAAGGAGAAGATATTCATTAAACTTACCAGACGCCTTTCAAGAAATTGAAAGGCGTTTTTTTTTACCCAAATTTCAACCTCACAATTAATATTTCCCCAACAATTTTTTATTGGTAATTTAACTGAGATGCACCTTCTTAGAATCTAATTTTCAACCTTATTAACCATAAACATGAAACCAATGAAAGATCTAAGTGAGTTATTTGAACATCAACTGAAGGACCTGTTTAGTGCAGAGAGTCAGCTCCTCAAAGCCCTGCCAAAAATGGCTAAAAATGCCCACGATGAAAAACTAAAGAAAGCTTTTGAAGACCACCTGGAAGAAACCAAGGAACACAAAAGCCGTCTGGAAGAAATATGCAAGGAACTGGACATAAATCCTAAAGGAGAAACCTGTAAGGCCATGAAAGGACTTATTGAAGAAGCTGAAGATTTTCTGAAAGAAGATGCGACAGAAGAAGTGAGAGATGCCGGGTTAATAGCAGATGCACAGCGTGTTGAACATTACGAAATCGCAGGTTATGGGACTGTAGTGCGTTATGCAAAAGAATTAGGACATAAAAAGATCGCAGACAAACTTCAGAAAACTCTTGATGAAGAATATAATGCAGATAATAAGCTTGATAAACTTGCCGAAAAAAGGCTGAACAAAAAAGCCGTTTAGCTTATTAGAAAATTAAATTTTAACGCCTCTCCGGAGGCGTTTTTTTCAGAAAAGAAAAACCCGGATGAGATTCCCGGAAAAACCTCTTTTTCTCAATTCTTCTTTCCCAGCTTCGAATTGTATATTTTTG
>JBAVJE010000308.1:0-14191 GCA_049687615.1 Salinimicrobium sp.
CAAGTATCCGATTTAAAGTCATCAAAAATACAACTTTGGTATGTTTAGCAAAAGCCAAATCAAATTTATAAAAAGTCTGGCCCAGAAAAAGAACAGGCAACACCATCAACTATTTTTTGTTGAGGGCAAAAAAGCTATTTCCGAATTGCTCTCCTCCTCACTTAAATTACATTCCCTGTACACAACAGAAGATATTTTTGAGGCTACGGCAACAAGAACCACCTTTATTACCCCCGCCGATCTAAATAAAATAAGCAGGCTGTCCACGCCACAAACAGCGCTGGCTGTTTTTCATATTCCTCAAGTTAATGAACCTGAATTTAATGGATTAATGTTAGCTCTGGACGGGGTGCAGGATCCGGGAAATCTAGGCACGATCATTCGCTTGTGTGACTGGTTTGGGATAGGAAATTTAATTTGTTCAAGCGGGACGGTCGATTGTTTCAATCCTAAAGTGGTACAGGCTACCATGGGATCAATTGGCCGGGTAAAAGTTTATTACACAAATTTACCTGAACTTCTAAAAAGGGCAAAAAAGGAATTGCCTGTATTTGGAGCTTTTCTAGAAGGGGAGAATATTTATAAAGAAAACCTACTGTCACAAGGTATCATTGTAATGGGTAACGAGGCCAACGGTATTACGGCTGAAGTAGAATCTTATGTGACCGAAAAACTGGTGATTCCGCAGTTTGGACGCATTCAGGAGACAGAGAGTCTCAATGTGGCTACTGCAACAGCTATCTTTTTAAGTGAATTTTGCAGAAGGAGTTTTACTGAAATGTAAAATTCAGGAAGATTCCACGGGAAGACATTTTATCCACATTTGAGGTGTAGGTGCTATTGGGAGTATCATCCCTCACAAGCTCATCGTTAATGGCAAAAATCCCTCTAAGGGAAGGTGTAAACTTAAAATAATAAAGGTAAAGATCTATTCCTATTCCTATTTCATAATAAAAGGAATTGGTGGTCATTCTAAATTGCCCGTCATAATTGTCATCGGGATTATTTTCGTTGCTTGACAGGTTGAGGGAGGTAGAAACCCCACCCACAACGAAAGGTTTAAAATTGTTGATCCTTTTGGTACTAAACTTAAGAAGGAGCGGAATATGAACATAGGTAGAATTGATTTCTCTGAAAGACTCACTATCTGCTTTTCTAAACTGAAAATTTATACGGTTAAAAGACACTCCGGGTTCCAATCTCAAATCGAGATATTCGCTAATGCGCATGTTTCCCACTAAACCAACATTAAAGCCAATGGTATTGTCAACAGAAAAATCTTTACCTGAGCCTACACTTGGTACGTAGTTTTTGTAATCAAAATCAAAATCATAGGTATTAAAGCCAAGAAAATAGCCGTATGACCAGCGATCTTTATCGAAATTGGGATTATTTATCACATTATCCCCCGAAAAGATCTGGCTTTGAGCCGGTAAGGCAAAAAACAGAAATGAAAGGATTACAAAAATTCTTTTCATAAAATTATTTTGAGGCAGTGTAAATGGTAGCTACTCCAAAAGTCTGCGGCTTGTTTTCTACATTAATAAACCCTGTTTTTCTCAAAATATTGTTGAACGCTTCCCCATGAGGAAATGCCGCCGCACTTTCACTAAGGTAAGCATAGGCCACTTTGTCTTTTGAAAATATCTTTCCTATAACAGGTAGTAGGTTTTTGGTGTAGAAGTGATAACCCTGCTTGAAAGGAAAATTGGTTGGAACCGAGGTTTCTAAAACAGCAAAAATACCGCCCGGCTTTAGAACCCTGTGAATTTCAGAAAGACCTTTTTCAAGATTTTCGAAATTACGTACCCCAAAGGCTACCGTGATAGCATCAAAATGATCATTTTCAAAAGGCAGATCTTCAGAATCTCCCTGCACCATCTGGATCTTATCCTGCAGGTTTTTCTCCTTTATCTTTTTTCGCCCAACAGAAAGCATTCCTTCCGAAAGGTCGAGGCCAATAACTTCGGTAGCACCTGTATCAACAAGGCTAATGGCAAGGTCACCTGTACCCGTAGCAATGTCCAGAACGGCATCAGGATTGGTCTGGGCAACCATTTTTATTAATTTCTTTCTCCATTTGACATCTATTCCAAAAGAAATGACACGGTTAAGGCCGTCATAGTTATCAGAAATTGTATCAAACATTTTCTCAACCTGTTGCTTTTTATTCAGGTTTGAATCTTTATATGGAGTAATCTTTTTAGACATGCTTAATTTTTTGCCAAAGATACAAGTTTATCTGCCAATTTTCTTTTTCAATATCTCAATTAGCCAGAAGGAAGGAAGTTTCCGATTGACCTAAATAACGTAACTTTGAAAGAAATTGATTTCAATGATATGCGAATAATTATTGCCGGCGCCGGGGAAGTAGGGTTTCATTTAGCCAAATTGCTGTCTTTTGAATCTCAGGACATCACTCTTATCGATAATAACAAGGAGTGTCTTTTTTATGCCGATGCTCATCTCGACATTCGTACGATCAAAGGAGATGCTACCTCTATTAGTATTCTAAAAGAGGCGCAGGTTAAAGATGCTAATCTTGTCATTGGAGTGACCAGTAGCGAGACCACCAATATCACCGTATGTGTACTGGCCAAACGCCTGGGAGCCAAAAAAACGATTGCCAGAATTGCCAATACTGAGTTTCTTGAAAACAAAGAAGAAATTGGTTTTTCTGAATTTGGTATTGATGAATTAATTTCTCCCGAAGCTTTAGCTGCCACTGAAATTGAACTTTTGTTGAATCAATCGGCTTTCAATGATACCTATGAATTTGAAGGTGGAGCACTTACCATGGTTGGTCTAAGCTTACCTGAATCTGCTGCATTTGTTGGAAAATCGGTAAAAGAGACGGCAAGAATTTTCCCCGAGATTCATTTTATGCCTATCGCTATGAGACGAAAAGGTATTCAGGAAACGGTGATTCCCAGGGGAGATACAGTTTTTAGAGCAGGAGATCAGGTATACTTTATCACCACCAAAGGAGGAGTGAATAATTTGTATAAACTCACGGGCAAGGTTCGCCAGGAGATGAAAAACGTAATGATCCTGGGTGGAAGCAAGATTGGTCGAAAAACTACTATGGACCTTTGCAGGAAAGGATTGAACGTTAAGCTTATTGAAAGCAACAAAGAGACCGCTTACGATCTGGCAGATGAACTTCCAAAAGCTCTCGTTATTCATGGAGATGGCCGTAATGTAGAGCTTCTGGACGAAGAAAGTATTCAGGATATGGATGCTTTTATTGCGGTTTCCGGTAATTCAGAAACCAATATTATGACCTGCCTGGTTGCCAAGTCTAAAAATGTAAAAAGGACCATTGCCCTGGTCGAGAATATGGATTACTTTCAATTAAGTCATTCTATTGGGATAGATACCCTCATTAATAAAAAACTTCTGGCTGCAAACGATATCTTTAGATACGTAAGAAAAGGAGAGGTTGTAGCTATTACACGGCTCAATAATATGGAAGCCGAACTGCTGGAATTCGTTGTTAAATCATCTTCCAAAGTCTGCAACAAACCTATTAAACATCTTAATTTTCCACGTGCTGCGATTATTGGCGGTGTCATCAGGGAGGGAGAAGGTCAGGTAGTTTTAGGTGACTATATTATTAGGGCAGGGGATCGGGCAGTGATTTGTTGCCTACCAGATGCTATCCAAAAAGTAGAAAAACTCTTCCTCTAATGCCAAAATTCAACCCGCCTATTGTTACGCACATTATGGGGCTGCTTCTGGCCTTCAACGGTGGTTTTATGCTTACTGCCTCGGCTGTAAGCACCTATTATGATGAAGATGTAGCCCTGGAAATTTTTGTAGCTTCCCTGCTCACAGTTTCCGCAGGTCTCGTGCTTATGTTTCTCACGAGACATCATCATCGCGAAGTGAAGAAAAGAGACGGGTACCTTATTGTTAGCCTTGGTTGGATCCTTATGGCTCTAAGTGGTACTTTACCTTATGTCCTGACCAACAGTATTCCCTCCTTTACCAACGCCTTTTTTGAAACCATGTCGGGTTATACCACGACAGGGGCGACCATTTTGAACGATATCGAGGCTGTTCCAAAAGGTATTCTTTTCTGGAGGAGTCTTACGCATTGGATAGGCGGTATGGGGATTATTGTTCTTGCCGTGGCTATACTGCCAATTTTGGGTATAGGCGGAATGCAACTTTTTGCTGCTGAAGCTCCCGGACCAAGTGCAGATAAATTAAAACCACGAATTACCGATACTGCTAAACGCCTTTGGTTCATTTATGTGGGTCTTACCTTAGCCGAAACTATCTTGCTTAAATTAGCGGGGATGGGATTTTTTGATGCCATAAACCATTCTATGGCCACCATGTCTACAGGCGGTTTCTCTACGAAAAACGCGAGCCTCGCGCATTGGAATGACATGCCGGTTATTCAGTACATCGTCATTCTTTTCATGTTCCTGGCAGGCACCAATTTTGTGATCAGTTATTTTGGATTTAAAGGAAAATTTCAAAAAGTTTTACATGATGAAGAGTTTAAGTGGTATAGTTATTTCGCATTAGGATTTTCTATAATTGCAGCACTTGTAATATTCTTTTCAGCCGATGTGGAAATCTCTTCTATTGAACACCCTATGGTGTTGGGGAAACTGGAGAGCGCAATTAGACATGCCATGTTTCAGGTGGTATCGGTAATAACGACGACGGGCTTTGTCTCGGCAGATTATACCTTATGGACGCCCTTTTTGACGGTTTTCTTCTTCGGGATCTTTTTCCTCGGGGGCTCGGCCGGGTCAACTGCCGGAGGCGTTAAAGTAGTGAGACACGTCATCATGGTAAGAAACGGGATCACCGAGTTTAAAAGAACGCTTCATCCAAACGCTGTCCTGCCCCTTCACTACAATAGTAAAAGCATTAGTAAAAAAATTGTTTTCAACATCCTTGGTTTCTTTATTCTTTACATGCTCTTTTTTATCATTGGTGCAGTTGTTTTGGCTGCCATGGGCATCGATTTTGTAACAGCCCTGGGCGGTGCGGCTTCTTCTTTAGGTAATATTGGTCCGGCTTTTGGCTTTTTAGGCCCCGTTGAAAACTACGATGTGCTTCCGGCTTCCGGGAAGTGGTGGTGTGCTTTCCTAATGTTCATTGGAAGGTTGGAGCTCTTTACGGTACTTATCTTATTTACGCCATTCTTCTGGAGGAACCGTTAGGTTAGGTTTTGGCTACTTGTGGACAGTAAAGTTGAAAAAATAAGAGGCCTCAAAAAAGTCATTTTTGAGGCCTCTCCGGTTTATTTGTTTAAGATCCTTTTTCCATAGCTTCTGAAAAAGGCATTTTTGAGACTTTATTCTCCTGAATTATCAGGCTTCAGAAACAGCATTTTTGATCCTCTTCATAGCTTCTTCTATATCGGCTTCACTGGCGGCATAGGAAAGCCTGATGCAGGCAGGGCTTCCAAAAGCTTCTCCGGTTACGGTGGCGACCAGGGCTTCTTCCAGTAAGAACATGGAGAAATCTGTAGCATCGTTGATCTTGTGGCCTTTTAAAGTTTTTCCGAAGAAATAGGAAATATCAGGGAAGACATAGAAAGCGCCTTCGGGTTCTGTAATAACAAAACCTTCGATTTCTTTAAGAAGTTGAATAATTAATGTTCTGCGAGTTTTGAAACGGTCGACCATGTACTGGATTTTGCTCACAGGCGCTTCAAGCGCAGTGATTACGGCACGTTGTGCAATACAGTTGGCACCGCTGGTAATTTGCCCCTGCATTTTATTGCAGGCACGGGCAATTTCGGCCGGCGCACCCATATATCCTATCCTCCAGCCTGTCATGGCAAAAGCTTTAGACACACCATTTATAGTGACCACCCGGTCATACATGTCTTCAAACTGGGCCATAGAAAAATGATCGCCAACAAAATTGATGTGTTCGTAGATCTCATCGCTTAATACAATAATATCGGGATGTTTTTGAAGCACATCGGCCAAAGCCCGAAGCTCTTCTTTGCTGTAGACCATTCCGCTGGGATTGGAGGGAGAGCTGTACCAAAGCATCTTCGTCCTTGGGGTGATGGCATTTTCCAACTGCTGCGGGGTCATTTTAAAATCATTTTCAACGGTGGTTTGTACTTCCACGGGAACACCTTCAGCAAGTTTTACAATTTCAGCGTAGCTTACCCAGTAAGGGCAGGGCAGAATCACTTCGTCCCCCTCATTGAGCATCACCATTGCGACATTCGCCAGGGATTGTTTAGCACCTGTGGAGACTACTATTTGCGAGCGGTTATAAGTAAGATTATTATCGCGCTGAAATTTGTTGATAATGGCATCTTTAAGTTCTACGTATCCATCAACAGGAGTGTAGGAATTATAGTTCTCATTGATAGCCTGGATAGCTGCTTCTTTAATATAATCGGGAGTGTTAAAATCGGGTTCTCCAAGGCTGAGACCAATAATATCTTTTCCTTCTTCTTTTAATTCCCTCGTCTTGGCGGCCATTGCTAGCGTCTGGGAAGTAGACATGCTATTGATTCGATGTGATAGTTTATACATAAAATTGGTTAGATTTTTTAAGCTGAAACTGCCGGTTTTGCACCCATTTCCTTGAGGTGTCTAAAATGAGCTTTTACAGCTTCCCTCATTGTTAAGTATTCATTATAGGGCAGCTGACATTCCTTTGCAGTTTCTTTTACAATTTTAGACAATTTACTGTAATGAATATGGCTAATATTCGGAAAAATATGATGCTCTACCTGATGATTTAATCCGCCTGTGAACCAGTTGATCAATTTATTTTTAGTGGAAAAATTCACGGTCGTAAAGAGCTGGTGAATCGCCCAGGTATTCTTCATGGAACCGGTGTCATCGGGTAAGGGCATATCTGTCTTTTCTACAACATGTGCCAATTGAAAAACAATACTAAGAATAAGACCCGCGGTGTAGTGCATCACAAAAAATCCAATGAGAACTTTCCACCATACCACCGAAACAAATAGCATGGGCAGAAGAATCCATATTGAAACATACAGAAGTTTAGTAATAGCCAGAATACTCCACTGCTGAATCGGACTTGGCATTTTTCCGTAGGAGAGTTTTTTCGAAAGATATCTTTTTGTTTGAGTGAAATCTACTGTGAGTGCCCAATTGAAGGTGAGCAAGCCATAAAGAAAGACCGAATAATAGTGCTGAAACCTGTGAAACGGCCGCCATTCGGCATGTCTTGAAAACCTTATGATCCTGCCCGCATCCAGGTCTTCATCATGACCATGGATATTGGTATAGGTATGGTGAAGTACATTATGTTGCACCTGCCAGTTGTACACATTGCCCGCGAGAACGTAAATTGTTCCTCCCATTATCTTGTTGATCCATTTCTTGGAAGAGTAGGAGCCGTGATTACCGTCATGCATTATATTCATACCTACACCGGCCATTCCAATCCCCATGACAATGGTAAGCAAAAGCATCCACCATTGGGAAATATCCAGGCTAAGGATAAGAAAATAAGGAGTGAGGAAAATGCTGAACATAATCACCGTCTTAAGGTGCAATTTCCAGTTTCCTGTTTTTGAAAGATTATTCTCTTTAAAATAGCTGTTAACCCTCTTGTTGAGGGTTCTGAAAAATTTAGCCGAATCTGTTCGGGAGAAACGTATGTTTGATGAACTCATTAATTTTTTTAAAAAATTGAACTACAAAGGTAAAACATTAAAAGACTCTTTATGTATTTGTAACTATAATTAACTGGCTTTAAATAATTACTTTTGCTAAAAAATTAAGAAGTTTGGAGCTTATTCAAAAATATTTCCCCCACCTCACGGAGGATCAACTCGAAAAATTTTCGGCATTACAAGAACTATATAAGGACTGGAACCAAAAGATCAACGTGGTATCCAGAAAAGATATCGATGAACTTTACCTTAGGCATGTGCTGCATTCATTAGGAATTGCAAAGGTTCAGGAGTTCAAACCAGGCGCGTCTATTCTGGACGTGGGAACCGGAGGAGGATTTCCCGGAATTCCCCTGGCCATACTCTTTCCTGAAACTTCTTTTAGACTGGTGGACAGTATCGGAAAAAAGATTAAAGTGGTCAATGAAGTAGTGGAGGGGCTTGATCTAAAAAACGTCATAAGTACCAATGCCAGGGTTGAGGAGATCGATGGGCATTTTGATTTTATTGTAAGCAGGGCGGTGGCTGTTATGCCCACTTTTGTACACTGGACAAGAGGAAAGATCGCCAAAGTACAGAAGCATGAGCTTAAAAACGGAATTCTTTACCTCAAAGGGGGAGATCTTGCCGAAGAGCTTGCTGACTATCCCAAGGCTACTGTTTATGATCTACAGGATTATTTTGAAGAAGATTTTTTTGAGACCAAAAAGGTGGTTCATCTTCCGCTGAAGTATAAAAAGTAAAGCACAAAAGTAAAGAGGCTCAAAAATGACATTTTTGAGCCTCTTTATTTTTTCACCCTCTTTCGGAATTATTCTACCAGGAACTTTAGAGATTTTGTTCCCGCGCTGTAATAAACTCTTATAAAGTAAACTCCGGTGTTCGGAACCTGTATTATAATAGGAATTTTTGCTTCCGAAGAATTGAGAGAAATATGTTGCAACTCCTGACCAATCCCGTTGAAAAGAACAGCTTCTTCAATATTTAGTAAATCAGGATTATGGATAATTACTGCCTTTTCTGTGATGGAGTAGAAGAGCATCATGGTTCCATCAATAGCAGTACCCGGACCTTCAACTTCCCCATCCTCAGGATTTTCACCATCAGATTCTCCGTCCCCTTCGTCTGAATCTCCAGTGTCACCCGGATTTTCGCTGTCTCCGTCTTCTTCACCGGAATCTCCCGGCTCTTCAGTGTCTATGTCGCCTTCATCAGGATCTGGTGTTTCTTCAGGGATATTGAAAACAATGGCGTATTTTTCATGGTCCTCACCTATGGCTGCAGTTGCAGAAAAATCTGAATCTCTAAGGTTGTGATAGATGTTATTGAGGCTGTCTCTCACATAAATATTAAGGTCATCAGGAATATTTTCCAATTCATCAATGGCGATGCTAAAGTCTCCTTCCTCACTTATTTTAATGCCTAAAGGCAGTACACGTTCTTTTCCGAAGTCGGGGACCCCTTGTATGACAAATTCATGGTCGTTAATCAACCAGTACATATCCTCGAGATTGTTTTCGTTGAGTGGGGCATCAAATCCAAGGTCAAAACCAGAGGTAGCTTCTGGATCTTTTGTCACCAAGAGCTGGCGCAGATACCCGGCAGGAGATTTAAATTCGATCCAGAATCGCTGTCTCTTTTCAGCAATAGATGAAGAGTCTGAACCAGCTGCGAAATTGTCTTCCGAAAATGCCATTTTTCGATCTTTTCTTTCTGCCGTGTGGAAAACAGAATTGTTTTTGTCACTTTCAGTTACAAAGATCCGTTGACTGTTTTTGAAGAGGATATCACCACCCTGAATAGTAACCGGATTATTATACCCATTGGTAATTCCTTCATCAAGTACAGAGTTTACAAAGAACGCCTGCCCCACAGGGATAAATTGTTGTGGAACTTCACCTCCTTTATCTCCTGTAGCGTTGATACGTGCATCATTGGCAATTGCCCTTATCCCTCCGGAAAGATTGTAAACTGCATAACCACCTACATAATTTTCCAGGTAATGAGTGTAGCCTGAAAAATGCGACCAGAAATAGAGGGAACCGTTAAATACGTTTTGTCCAGATCTTCTTCCGCCGAGATTATCTTTAATGAACTCGTCGGCATCAATAGCCGAAGGATATGGATTTCCCACGAGGTAATTTTGGCCTGTATTAATTTTCAATGAGATCGTACCATTGTTGGGCATGCCTTTAAAGGTATAATTCTGCAGCTCTAAAATACTTCCTTCTCCAGAGCCTTTCAAAGTGAAACCTTCACCGGTGTTTAAATTACCGTCTTTTCCTATCCAGCTCCAGGCGCTGTAGGTATTGGCCTGGCCAAAGAAATTGTTCATCCAATAAGTGCTAAGGCGAATAGGGCTGTGATGGCCGTGGTCTGCCCAGTGGAATTGAGGGTTAAAGTCAATGATTTTTGGTGTGTTAGGATCGGTTCCATCCCGAAGGACCGCGTCAATAGTGTAACCGGAGTTTGAAGTTCCGTTGCTTACCGGCGAGGAAAAGTAGTTGTAATTGTAGCTGCTGGCCGTTCCCTGTTGGTCGCGTTCTAATGACCCGGAACCTGTGATTTCGCTTCCTTCCGGTTGAACCAATTGTGATTCCCCGTTGAGGTCTATGGTGCCGTCTAGCTTAAGGTGATGTGTGATTGTGAGTCCGTTCCCGCTTCCCGCAGTAGAAGCACCGGAGGAGCTTCTGGTTGGGTTGGTTCCAAGCATATTTAAATTCCCCCCGTTGATAAAGAGGCCGAGAAGAGTAATGTTTTTATTTCCAGAATTTATAGTGTGGCTTTGGGACGCGATGTTCCAGTCAATACTGCTGCCGTTGATCCCAATGTCATTAGGCCAGGTCCAGAAGTTGTCTCCTTCAGCTCCAATGTTAGTATCCCAGGCAGTTCTGGTTTTCCATTCCCCGTTTGCTTCTGAAATATAGGGGAGGGGAGCGGTGTTCTGCTGAAGACTTTCAATATTTTTTAAATACCCGGGAAGCGAATTCGAAGCTCTGTCCAAAGTAGTTCCATCTTCTTCAATTTCAGTTGCAATAAGCCTGTAGTAGCCAGATAATCTTGACCAGGAAAGGTTTTCGGGAACATTTTTAGGCATGATTTCTCCTTTGACCATACCATTATTGTTCTCAATTCTTTGATTCATCATAAACCTGAGCTGCTTTATGGTAAGTGCAGTGTCCCAGATTCTTACTTCTTCGATCCATCCTTTATAGTAGTTTGCCGGAACGTCGGGGGTAGCCGCGGAATGCATGGCGCCAATAAGAAAAGGAGAGCTTATTGCTGTGGGCGAAGAAGCTGTTCGATTTCCAACTTTAATTCCGTCAACATATAACTCTATTTGACTTCCTGAATTGATCACGGCCAAATGATACCACCGGTTTGTACCTACTTTGTAACTGGTGGATACAGAATTTCCATTCCACCTGAAGGTTGGCGCCCCATTGTTGATAATGAGGTCATAACCACCACTGCTTATATTGGAGCTGTTCCTTTTGGAAAGTATGGTTTGTATACCGCTAATTGATTTTGGTCTAATCCAGGCCTCCAGGGTGAAAGTACCGGATGACAAGTCATAATTATCCCCGAAGGTGATATAGTCATCTACTCCGTCGAAGTCAAGAGTGCTACAATCTGGAGCAAAAGTAATGGATAGATCTTTGCTTGTGGCGCAGGTGCCATCGGCATTTGCTATGGTCCAGGTAAGGGTATAGTTTTCTCCCGCTTTTCCATTAAATGCAGACTTTGAATCCAGGTCATTGGTTATAATTCCTCCCTCCCCTGAAGTGATTGTCCATTTACCTGTTCCTACTTCCGGGGTGTTCCCGGTTAGGATAGTTGAGGTGAAACCACAACCAAAAGATTGATCTTCGCCTACCTGGGCTTCAGTTAATTTTGGAGGCTGATTTATATTTACGGGAAGGGTAAGGCTACAGGAATTACTGTCGGTAATGGTTACTGTATAATCACCGGGTAAAAGATCGACTTCTTGTTTTGATTCACCATTGTTCCAGGAATAGTTATAAGGGGATGTTCCTCCGGTCACCTCTGAAACTACCGCGTGTCCGGTGAAGTTATTTGTTTCCGGGTCGGCGTAGCAAACGGGATCAGAAGATGTTACTTTGGCTGAAATCGCCTCCGGTTGAAGAATTTCTATATTAAGAATTATATCCTCATATTTTCCATCAGCTACGCTGACTTCATAATTTCCAGCCGGTAAATTGTGGAATGTTTTGGTGTTTTGAGTGGGTTGGAAGACAGTTCCATCTTCATGCTTTGCGCTTAAAACATAATTTCCTGATCCACCTGAGACTGAAACTGCTATAGAACCTGTGGCATCACCAAAACAATCTATATGAGTGGGAACAGCAGTAGCTTTAAGAGGGGTGGGGACCGGGACCTGAACATTAACACCTAAACAATGCGGTTGCCCACTATTTCCTTTGCCTGGTTTGTCCCAATCAAATGAGGCGAAAATAATTTCAAAATCATCCCCACATGTCCATTGGATATCGTCGACACCATCGCCAATCTTAAAGATTGGAAAGTAGTCAATCTTGTTCAAATTTACGTTATGAACTATGTCAACAGAGTATACTTCCGATGTTCCATTAGGAGGAGTTAATGTGTACTCCATTTCGACACTAAGTTTTGTAGTCGTGGAAGTTTTGAACTGTGCCACTAAATATAGCTGCGAAGTGTTCTCTTCACAATTTTGAACTTCCTGGAAAACTCCTTCACTAATTTTTTCTCCTATGAAAAAGTTATCTATGCTCACATCAATGTCATTGGCATTACCACATTCTGTGAAGCAACTATTTACAAGATGATTAAAGGTTATTTTATTCTCGGTAGAAGGATTAGTGTTGTCATCAATCACAGTAAGCGTGACAGTCTGGGATCCAATTTTATTATAAGGAACGATAAAAACATCATCGTTGTCACCAATAAAGGGTGCATTAATATCTACAGGAGTTCCTCCTGGAGTTTTAATTACCTTGACGGAACCTGTTTTAGCATTTGTGCCAAAATCCCATTTGTACCTATACGAGGTTTCATCGCCTAAACCACCCATTACACTACCAGGCATTACATTAAATTCAGAGATACGAATGTCATTGGTTGAATCGTTACAACTGGAGAAAATGGAAATATTAGCAGTTATTTTATCAATTATAGTAAACCCATAAGGTTCTGTTGAACAGCCATTTTGATCGGTAACGATGACACGATAATTACCGGCTGTTAAGTTATTTATTGATTTTGACTGTTGGGAAAGATTATTCCAGGTATTTTCTCCTTCTAATTTCTGCCATTTATAAAAATATCCCGGGATTCCTCCTGAAGCTGAAGCAGAGGCTGTACCTGTAGGAGTTCCATATTCAGTAGTATTTGTTTTAATAACTTCTTCTACTATAAGTTGCTGGGGTTCAGAAACAGAAACTGAGCCCAGTGCAACTTTACAATCAGGTTGATTATGATCTCTTAGTTGCACTTCGTAAGTTCCCGGACTTTCAATATTAATTTCTTGTGTGCCGTTTACCCATTTGGAGCCATCAATCGAATATTCATAGCTTCCTGAACCGCCAGCGAGACCAGTTAGGGAAATTTCGCCGTCTTTAGCACCATAGCAGGTGATGTCTTTTTTATTAATATCTGCCTTTAGTTGTCCGGGTTGTTTAACATCAATAAATTCCTGAAGTGCGCAGCCTTTGGCGTCCTTAACAAAGATGGTGTAAGAATCGGCGGGCAGATTTTCAAAGATCATGGAATTGCCAAACTTATTATTGTCAAGGGAATATTGGTAAGGCGGATTCCCTCCGGTAATTTGGCCTACTTCAATTTTTCCATCGTCCCCATCAAAACAAGTTACGTTCGTTACCTTAGATGGAGAAGAAATTTGTAATTCTTCGGGTTCTGTGATAGAAACAGTCTTTGAAGTTTCACAACCTTTGGAGTCTTTTATATATACTATATAATTTCCTTTAGAAAGAGACTTAAAAGAATTTGAATTGGTATAGGTTCCACCTTCAATTTTGTATTTATAACCTTGATTACCGCCCGAGGCAGAAAGAGTGATAGAACCATCACTTCCACCATTGCAACTTACCGGTGTTGTTTCTTCGGCTATGGTCAAGGGATCTATTGTAATTGTCTGAGAAGCAATTGATGTATTTCCTGCATCATCTGTGAAAGTCCAGGTAATGGTTCCAGAGGTGTCAAAAGTGGTAGATCTATCTGCTGTTGCAGTAACTACCCCGGAACAATTGTCACTTGCAGTAGGAATCTCCACTGTATAGGAACAACCCCAAAGAACGTTAGGTAGTTCGGGTGCTATAGGTTTTTCCTTATCCTCTATTATTATTTTCTGATCTACAGTAATGGCAGCATTACCATTATTATCGGTTACACTCCAGGTTATGGTAGTGGTTCCAACGGGGTATAAGTCGTTGAGTGCTTTTCCGTCACTTCTTGTTCCAGTAGGATTTCCCACGGAGCAGTTGTCGGTAGCGGTTGCTGATACAGTTACGGCAGCCCCACATTTTC
>JBAVJE010000309.1:0-10453 GCA_049687615.1 Salinimicrobium sp.
CATATAACCTCTTTACCCGGCGGATTTGGAATAGGAGATCTTGGTCCTGAAGCTTATGATTTTCTTGATTTTCTGAAAAAAAGCGGCCATTCCTGGTGGCAATTGTTGCCATTAACCCCTACAGACGGAATTTACAGCCATTCTCCCTACAGCAGTCACTCGGCTTTTGCAGGAAATACGCTGCTTATAAGTCCGGAGCTTCTTGAGCAAGAGGGCTACATTCGGTTGGAAAATTTTCCAAAGCCGAAGGGAACAAGTTCTAAAAAGGTCATTTTTGAGGCGGTAGAAGAATACAAAAACGAGATATTTGATGCTGCTTTCGACACTTTTCAAAAAAAGAATATAGCAGGACTGGAGTACCAGGAGTTTGCTAGCCGTCACGCTTTTTGGCTTGATAATTACAGTCTATACCTGGCCCTTAGAGAGAAATTTGAGAATGCCAACTGGGTGGATTGGCCGGTGGAGCTCCGCGACCGGGACCCTTTGGCGATCAAACAGGCAGAAAAAGAGTTGGAGGAAAAAATAGCAAAGGAAAAGTTTATCCAATTCCTGTTTTTCACTCAATGGAAAAAATTATCTGAAGCAGCGCATGAGCAAGGAATTAATTTTTTTGGGGATGTTCCTTTTTATATCAATCATGACAGCGCAGATTGCTGGGCAAATCCTGAATATTTTAAACTGGACGAAGAAAAGCAGCCTACGCATGTATCGGGAGTGCCTCCAGATCTTTTCAGTAAATCTGGTCAGTTATGGGGAACGCCGGTCTTTGACTGGAAGGAATTGAAAAACCGGCATTTTGACTGGTGGATTTCCCGTTTACGGCAAAATTTGTTATTGTTTAATGTGGTGCGTCTGGATCACTTTCGGGCATTTTCAGCTTACTGGGAGGTGCCGGCAGGGGAGAAGACTGCTGTTCACGGTACCTGGACAAAAACTCCGGGAATTGAGTTTTTTAAGCTCCTCCAAAAAGAATTTCCGGAAATGCCTTTTGTAGCCGAAGATCTGGGCTCGCTTGACCAGCCGGTATATGACCTGCTGGAAAAATTCAATTTTCCCTGCATGAAGGTATTGCAGTTCGCTTTTGGCGATGATAACCCGGAAAACCCTTATTTGCCTTACAACCATACCCGCAACTGTGTGGTTTATACCGGAACTCATGATAACAATACCACTCTTGGATGGTTCAGGAATTCAGGAAAAGCCGAAAAACAGCACCTTAGAGAGTATGTTGGCCGTTCTGTTTCGGCTCAAAACGTAAATAAGGTTTTTCACAGGTTGTCCCTGCAATCTGTCGCTAACCTTTCGATCACTCCGCTTCAGGATTTAGCGGAACTGGGAAAAGAGGCGTTAATGAATGTTCCTGGCAGCACCGAAGGCAATTGGACCTGGCGAATCACTTCAGAAGAAATGCCCCAAAACATAGAAGAATTGAGGCATTTGAATAAACTATTTGGTAGAGGCGATTAAACCTGATTTTATAAAAGTTAGAAATCTTTTTTTGAAGATCTTCTGTTCAAATTTAGAATGGGCAGTACCACCCAAAGAGTAAGCACCAGGAGAGAAACAATAAGCCCAGTTGAGGTTCCAAAAAACTGTTTGTAAACTGCTCCCGTGTAACCCATAAGGGCAGAAATGTCGAGCTTTAGAAGAATGAGTATTCTCGAAAGGTCTACCGGGTTGAACATCGTGGCTACTAAAGAAAATTTGTCCAATGGATAATCTTCAAAATACATTAGCGACATAAGGAATATTCCGTCGTAAATCACGGCCAGGAATAACCACATTAAAATAGCGTAGCTAAAGCCTTTTATCTTGTTCTCATTATAAAGTGCGATGTTGAATGCGAGTGCAGTAAATATGAGCGTAAGGAAGGTTCCTGTAACGAGCAGCAGAATAAAATCATAAATCGCGGGAGAACGGAAAAGTCCGTAAAAGACGAAAGGCATTCCAAGTCCCAGGATAAGACTCATGCATAACGAGAGTGCAACTCCCAGATATTGTCCTAGAAAAATAGAGCTTCTTTTTACCGGTTGGGCGAGTAAAAGTTCGGTAAATTCCCTGGAATTGTAGTAGTACATGACGCCAAAGATGGTACCGATAAGCGGCACCAGCACAATGATCACGTTCATGAGCGTGATGACAGCCTTGGAAAGGTCATTGTTTAGGAATAGCAGCACAACCCCTAGTAACAGGTAAAAGAGTAGATATACATAGCTCCAACGGCTGCGCATGAGGTCAAAAAAACTATATTTCAGAATCTTAAGCATAACTTGAGGTTAAAATAGAAGCAATGGCGTGTTCAAAATCGGGTTGAGCAGTTTTTTCCTTCAGCTGTGAGATACTACCTTTAAAATAAATCTCACCTTCCAGTAAAAAAACAATCTCATCAGCGATCTCTTCCACAAAATTCATGATGTGAGAAGTGATGAGAATCGTCTTTCCTTTTTCTTTTTCAGATTTTAGCACATCTTTTAACCTGAGGTGAGATATGGGGTCAAGTCCTGTGGTGGGCTCGTCCAGAATAATAAGCGGACTGTCAAACATGAAAGTCAATACGAGGTTCACCTTTTGCTTAGTTCCGCCCGAGAGATTTCCCAACTTTTTATCCAGGAAAGGCTCAAGTTTGAAGAGTTCAATAAGTTCGATATCTTTTTGAGTCTTGTGAGCTCTCAGGTCCTTGATCATTTTGATCAATTCCTGTACGCTCAGGTTCCCGGGAAAATTTGCGATTTGCGGGAGATAATCAATATTATTGCGATATTTCCAATCACCTTTGATATTCCTGCCATTGAGGCTAATCTTGCCACTATCGGGAATAACCATTCCCAGGATAGACTTGATCAAGGTTGTTTTTCCCGAGCCATTTGGCCCAAGAATGGCAAAAATTCCGCCCTCACCAATCTCAAGACTCACGCCTTTAAGTACTTCGTTTTTACCGAATTTTTTGTATAAATCAGAGATTTCGATCATGAGCTACTGGTTTCATTTTTGGATGTTCATCTATCAGGTTGTCTGGGGTGAAAACGGGGGAGACTTTTTCTGAAAAATCTATAATATCTATAAAAAGGCTTCTTAACAGGATGATGGTTTCGGGAGTACGGTTCACGATGTAGGAAAACAGTTTTACGGGGCGGTAAGGAACATCGCCAATCCCATTGTGGTCGAGGTCATAACCGGTGTAATTGCTCCAATAATTATTCTCAAAATCATTGTCGTTGATATTACTGTTGTAGGCAACATCAAAAGAATTGTTCAAAAAATTGTTGTTTCTAAAGCTGTTCTCGTAGCAGGCACCTCGTACCTTGATCGCCCAGCCGTTGCTCTTAAAATCGTTGTTGTGGTAATTGATCCTGTTAGAACCTTCAATATTGATCCCAATAGTATTTTCGTCAAAAACGTTTTCTGAGATCTCGGCATCGTTGATCTCCTTAAGTAATAGCCCAAAAGAGGCCGTACCCCAGTTTTTGCGAAAAGTATTGCCGCGCATTTCAATAAATTTTGAGAACATTACGGCCACCCCGGCACCGTTGTTCTCAAAAAGATTATTGGTATACTTGTCATTATTGGAGAACATGAAATGCAACCCATATCTCAGGTTGTCAAGGCTTCTATTGTTATTTATTACGATGTTATCGCTAAACTCCAGGTAGATCCCGTCCCTTACATTTTCTACGGAATTTCCTGATACCTCAATGTTCTTGCAATACCAAAGATGAATACCGTTACCCGAATTGTACTCGTCTTCTGCATCTCCAAAAATAGTATTATTAAGCACCTTCCCATTTTTTGCTTTTTCAAGATAAATTCCGAAGAAAAGCCGCTCCAGTTCAAGGTTTTGAAGTAGAAAATTTTCACTTTTGACCACTCTTACCGCTGCAAAATCTGAGGTATAACTGGTACCAACATTAATAATCTTGAGACCGTCTATGGTGACGCTGTCGGCCTCAATAGTGATGATTTCGCCCTTGTCTTCACCATCTACCACTGCACCTTTTTCACCTATTATGGTCAAAGGTTTGGTGATGCCAATGTTATACTCTTTAAAAATGCCTTTTTTAACCCTAATCGTGCCGTGTGGTTTTACAGCGGAAACAGCCTCCTTGATAGACTGGTATTTGCACCCGCTACAAACATCAATGGTTGTTTGACCCCAAATGATCTGGAAGGGGATGAGGAAGAGTAAAAAACTATATTTCAGCTTTGGGTTCATAATTATTCTACCATCTCAATTGGTTACTTCAGAAGTTGAAATTTTCCATCTTAAAGAAGAGCTGATTTTAGCTGGCAAAAAAATAAGACAGGTATATCCTAATTTAGTACAAGATTAAGTATTTTTTTATAAAAATTTTCTCCAAGGACAGGAAAATCAGTCAAAACTGATAAGAGTCAATATCGCCGCTTTTGTTGCATGGTTGTAAGTGTGTCAATGGCATTGAGAGCCTTCCAATCCAGTATTTTGCCGCCGTATTCCTGCTTCTTTTCTTCAGCTGCTTCACGACTGACAAAAGCGGAAAGGTTTGCTCCCATAGGACTGCTAAGCTGGTCGCTTATCAGGAAAGTAGCCTGGGTGGCATCAATAAGTTTGCCGGGTAAATTAAAATCGGCTGCAAGATAGAGAGCTACAGGAGTATCTGAGTGTTCCCTGTCGTAGTTGACCATACACTCCACGGCATCAAATTTTCTCGCCTTAGCTTTTTCGGTAACGATTTCTGCCGCATGTTGGCGATCAACTATTGTCATACTACAATAGTCGCAGCTGTCACTGCCATAGTTGATAGGTTTTGGACCCACCTCGCAGGCAGTGAACAACATGAGACTAAATATTAAAAAAATATTCTTTTTCATTTTATGAAATTTCAGGAATGCACTTTTCTCGATTCTATTCTTCCTACGAAGAAAGCAACTACCGTAAGGAGCATGCCTATGAAAAGCATGTAAGCACCAATATGCGGATAGGAGTCTACATCAAAATTAAGCAATTGCTGATGCCCTAACAAAGGCGGCTTATATTCCATTGGAGTACCGTCTGGATTGGTTACTTTAATAATTGCGTGAGGATCCAGATTGGTTCCGTAATCGATAAGCCATTGGTTAAAGTCATACATTCCCAGAATACCTAAAACTGACATTAGTACGAACCAACCAATAAACCAGTTGGGACTTATTTTTCCAAAAAATCCCAGCAAGCCAAGTATTACGCCCAGGGCAGCCATTCCCCCAATAACCAGAGGAAACACTTCAAATTCCCACATTTCACTCGGTTTCGGGATTTTTTGCATTCCTATGTAGTGATTGAGACCATCGATGTTTTGGATGTCAAATTCACTTACTCCCTTAATTCCCGTGATATAAATATCCATACCAAGCGGATCAGGGTATTGAGGTGCTCCCAACATAATATTCCACAATGGGAATTTAAAGAGTCCCAGAAGTAGGAGGGAGCCCAGGATCATAATAATTCCTGCTTTTTTCATAATATGGGCTTTTAATAATAAGGCGGGAGCCTAACCACCCCCGCCTTTAAAATGAGGCGTGAGCCTCGTAACTAAAAAACATTAATCTTCACCGAGAGACCAGCTAAGCTCTGTGTTGGAATTCTTAGGAGAAACTCTTACATAACCCTGCATCTCCTGGTGTAAGGCTGAACAGAAATCTGTACAGTAGAACGGCCAAACTCCAACCTGTTTTGGTTCCCATACAAATGTTTCTGTTTGACCCGGCATGATGAGCAGTTCTGAATTATTAGCGCCAATCATTGCGATACCATGCGGTACATCATAATCCTGCTCATGGTTTGTCACGTGGAAGTAAACCTTGTCACCAACTTTTACACCTTCAATATTGTCTGGAGTGAAGTGACTACGAATCATGGTCATATAGATATGAACTTCATTTCCGTCTCTTTCAACCCTTGCATCACCGTTGGTGATAGTTGCGTACTTGTGCTGGTTTTCAGCTAGTTTAAAGATTTTTCTGGATTTTGGGGCAACAAGATCTGCTGGGATACCGGCAGCATAATGAGGCTCTCCAATTGTTGGGAAATCCAGCAACAAATCCATTTTTTCACCGGTAATGTCGTACAGCTGTGCAGACTGGGTTACTTCAGGGCCTGTTGGTAAATACCTGTCTTTGGTGATTTTGTTCATTGAAAGCAAATATTCTCCAAAAGGTTCAGCAGAGTTTCCTCCGGGAATCATACAGTGACCTACAGAGTAATAAGTAGGTTTACGGTCGATTACTTCCCAGGTTCCCAGTTTCCATTTAACAACTTCCGAAGAAATGAAGAATGTGGTATAAGCGTTACCTTTTCCGTCGAACTCGGTATGTAGTGGGCCTAATCCCGGCTGACTTACGGTTCCGGCAAGTACATCTTCAAACTTAAGAATAGGAATCCCGTAAGCTTCTCCATCAAATTTTTTGTTTTCAATAGCATCTATCATTTTTGTGAAAGAGTGTACTGTAAGATCGGCAGAAAGTTTTCCGTTACCCACGATATATTCTCCTGAAGGATCCACGTCACAACCATGTGGTGACTTAGGAGTTGGCAAGAAATAAATGGCACCCGGTACTTCAGAAGGATTGACCACGGTCACTTCTTTCTTCATGGTACTTGTTGCCGTATGGTTTTCATCGTTATACAGGTTGTGAGCATAATTGGCAGGCATTTTTTTACCACCACCATTATTCACATACTCTTCGATCTTTTTCCAGTTAATCGCTGCGATAAAATCTTTGTCGTTTTGTGAAGCATTTACTTCTAATAAAGAATTTGCTTCTTCGGTATTATAGGTGGTAAAGAAGAACCAGCCATGAGATTTACCGCGTCCGGGATGAGAAAGGTCGTAATCAAAACCGGGCATTAGTACCTGGAATTTGATGTCCATGTTTCCTGTTTCCTGATCAACCCCTATAAAAGAAAGAGCACCTTTGAAATTACCCTTGTATTCTTTGATAGGCATATCTCGTTGTGGAATGGGAACAGAAAAACGTGTCCCGGCCACCACATATTCAGTATTCTCGGTCACAAATGAGGAACTGTGATTTCCGGCACTGTTTGGCACCTCAATAATCTCAGCGGTCTCAAAGGTGGTTAAGTCAATACGGGCAATTCGCGGAGTGTTGTTTCCGTTAATGAATACCCAACGCCCGTCCAGTTTCCCATTGGTTTGAGAGATATCAGGGTGGTGAGAATCATCCCAGGGAATGAAACCATGGGAGGTTTCCAGCATAGGCTTGGTTTCTTCATTGTAACCATAGGCTTTTTCGGGATCCTGTGAAAACACGGGAATCACTTTGAAAAGCCTTCCTGAGGGAAGACCATAAACGGCCAACTGGCCACTGAAGCCACCCGAGACAAAGGCGTAATACTCATCATGTTCTCCGGGAGCAACATAAACTTTCTCGGCAGCACTTGAGGCTAAAGCCCCTTCTTTACTGCCCGATTCAGAATTATTACAGCTGCTGAAGCCTCCAACAACCATCACCAGAGCTATTAAACTATTGATAATACTTTTCATAATATTCAAAAATTAATTGAGTTGAATTTGAATTATTCTTTGGAAGAATTACCATGTCTACGACATGAACAATACCATTGACCGCCGGGATCCTTGCTATTATCTTGGCACTTCCAACATAATGATCTATTCTAAAGTTCTAAAATATTCAAGTATAGCTCTTGCCTTTTCACGATCAATCCCCTGGTTAGCCATTGGAGAACCGTTATGAGCGATGAGCAGTTGTTTTGCAATTGGGTCTTCTTTGATCATTACCTCAGGGTTCATAATCATATTCATGATCCACTCTGGTGATCTCCTTTCAGTTACACCACTAAGTGCAGGCCCAATAAATTTCTTGTCGGTTTTATGACAGGCAGTACAATTTTGTTGGAATGCTTGCTCTCCCTTTGTGGCAAGAGCCTGGTCAATGTTTTCGTCCAGCTTAACCTCCTTGATGGGGCCTACGCCTTTGTTGGACATGTCGACAGTTTCTGATTCTGTTGCCGCCGGTTCTTCTTGGGTTTGGGCAGCAGGTGGCTCAGAAAGTTTGATTTGTTCTTTTTCTTCTTTCTTGTCATTGCCACAAGCGATAGCTAAAGGAAGGAACATTAGTAAAAGGAATCTTAGGGTAGTTTTCATGATAGAAATTGTTTTAATATGTGACAAAAGTATATATTTAAGTTTAAATAGAATAAAAAGATCCAAAAGTCTTTTTTATTAAAATTGTTAATTTTTATTAGGACACAAATATCCTTAAAAGGTAATGTTTAAACCATGACATAAATCATCTTTTTAAGATATGTTATAATTTACCGAAAATTAGAATTAAGAACTAGTTTTGCACTAATTAAATTTTAGATATGCTTTCCAGCTCGAGTAAATATGCAGTCAACGCGGTTCTATACCTTGCCGTCCATACCAATGAGAACAAAAAACTGCGCTCTATAGAAGTGGCAGAGGCCATAAAACTACCGCCGCCTTTCCTGGCTAAACTGCTGCAAACCCTCTCACGCGCGAACATTGTTTCTTCTGTAAAAGGTCCACGTGGAGGTTTTTATCTTACGCCCGAAGCACAGGAGAGAAGTCTTATTGAAGTTGTGAAGGTGATTGACGGAGTAGACAAGATCGAGGAGTGCGTGTTAGGACTCAAACAGTGCAGTTCAGAAAAGCCTTGTCCCGTACACTTTTCTGTCTTCCCTGTGAAACAAGAATTCTTAAGAGAACTGGAAGAGAATTCGATTGCCTCTTTTGCCGACAAAGTAAAAAAAGGGGAGACCTACCTTTTTTTATAGATCTCCCCTTTTTAAAAAAGGTTTAAAATACTCTTTATTAAAGCATCGCCAGGCTTTGTTTGGCAATTTCAAGTTCTTCATTTGTTGGGATCACGTAGATCTTCACTTTAGAACCCTCTTTATTGATTTGGCGAATTTCTTTGGAGCGTACACTGTTGCTCTCTTCGTCGATCTCCAAACCTATGAAATCCATATCCTTACAAACCATTCTCCTAATCACGTTACTATTTTCTCCAATACCTGCAGTAAAGACCACCGCGTCAAGCCCGTTCATAGCAGCCGCATAAGAGCCTATGTACTTTTTGATGCGATAAGTATTCATCTCAAGAGCTAGTTGGCACTCGCGGTTTCCGTTTTCGGCTTCTGCCTCGATATCCCTAAGATCACTGTAACCTGTAAGTCCAAGCATACCACTTTTATGGTGTAGCAGGTCACTTACTTCTTTAATTGTGTATCCAAGGTGCTCAACCATGTAAAAAATCACAGATTGGTCAATGTCACCGCTTCGGGTTCCCATTATGAGCCCGTTCACCGGTCCAAATCCAAGACTGTGGTCAAAACTCTTTCCATTTTCTACCGCTGTTATGCTACAACCATTTCCAAGGTGCACTGTAATCAGCTTTGTTTCCTTTTTCCCAAGCAACTCATTTGCTTTTTCTGAAACATATTTATGACTGGTCCCGTGAAATCCATAAACCTGGATTTTTTCTTTTTCGTAAAGTTCATGGGGAATTGCATAGTGATTTGCTTTTCCGGGAATAGTCTGGTGAAAAGCAGTGTCAAAAACAGCAATTTGCTTTGCTTTTGGGAAAATTTCCTCGGCTACCTCAATTCCCTTCAGGTTTGCTGGGTTGTGAAGCGGGGCCAGGGAAAACAAATCCCTTATTTTATCTTTCACCTTTTGGTCAATCACAATAGTATTTGAAAATGATGCGCCGCCATGCACCACACGATGTCCTACCGCAGCAATATCTTCGGCATTTGCGATCACTCCATTTTCAGGGTCCATCAGTTTTTTTGTGACTTCTTTTAGACCTACCGAATGGTCTTTAACCGGCATTTCTTCGGAAGATGAGAACCTCTCCGACTTATAATGCACCAGACCTGATTCCTGGCCGATACGTTCTACCAGCCCAGAAGCCAGCACTTCTTCCGAAGGCATAGTAATCAATTGAAATTTTAAAGAAGAACTCCCTGAGTTTATTACTAAAATATTTTTCATTTCACTTTAATTGTTTCTGAAGAATGCCTTTCAAAAATGGCATTTTCAGCACCTATTTGGTATTTAGATTTACGATATTATTTAGATGTTAGCTACAGAACTTTAAATTATATTAAATGCCCTGTGCCTGAATAGCAGTTAGAATAACTGTATTAAAAACATCATCAACGGTACAACCACGGCTAAGATCATTAACCGGCTTATTAAGCCCCTGCAGCATTGGTCCAATGGCCAAAGCTCCAGTTTCTCTTTGCACAGCTTTATAAGTGTTGTTTCCGGTGTTAAGGTCTGGGAAGATAAGCAGGCTTGCCTGCCCGGCAACTTCAGAATCTGGAAGCTTACTTTTCCCAATTTGTGGATCTACTGCGGCATCATATTGAATAGGTCCTTCAATCTTAAGATCCGGCCGTTTTTGTTTAACGATCTCTGTAGCCTCACGC
>JBAVJE010000310.1:0-14610 GCA_049687615.1 Salinimicrobium sp.
TGGCAGATTGCTTCAGTCTCCCGTTTTCCCGGGATCCTTCGCAAAGACGGTCCAGAATTGGGACCCAAAACCTGAAACCTTGATCCTTAAACCAGAAAGCCTCTCAAAAATGTCATTTTTGAAAGGCTTTCTTGTAAACTTTTTTCAGCTTATTTTTTCCTAAAGTAAACGGAGATTGGCACTCCATTTAAATCGAATTCCTGTCTCAATTTATTTTCCAGAAATCTTTTGTAAGGATCTTTCACATACTGCGGCAGGTTACAGAAGAACGCGAACTGCGGCTGTGGTGTGGGCAACTGCATGCAGAACTTGATCTTCACATATTTTCCCTTGTATGCCGGCGGCGGATAGGCCTCAATAATGGGAAGCATGATCTCGTTAAGTTCACTGGTTTTGATCTTTTTGCTTCGATTCTCATAAACCTTAACGGCTGTTTCGATAGCTTTAAAAATTCTTTGCTTGGTCAAAACCGACATAAATACAATAGGCACATCGGTAAATGGTTCCATTTCCTGTCTAATCTTGGCCTCGTATTCTTTCATTGTGTTGGTCTCCTTTTCAAGAAGATCCCATTTATTCACCAGGATCACGATCCCTTTTCGGTTTCTTTGTGCCAGCCAGAAAATATTCTGCACCTGGCCGTCGAAACCGCGGGTAGCGTCCATAACGATTAAACACACATCACAATGCTCTATCGCCCTCACCGAGCGCATAACCGAATAAAATTCAAGGTCTTCCTTTACCTTGGATTTTCTTCTTATTCCGGCGGTATCTACCAGGTTGAATTCAAACCCAAAGCGATTATAACGCGTATCAATTGAATCCCGTGTGGTACCTGCAATATCCGTAACGATATACCTGTCTTCCCCAATAAGGGCATTTATAAAAGACGATTTTCCTGCATTAGGACGTCCCACTACGGCAAATCTTGGAAGTTCGGTTTCTTCTTCGTGAGTATCTTCAGGAAGTTTTTCTACCAGTGCGTCGAGCAATTCCCCGGTTCCACTACCATTGGTGCTGGCAATCGGAAAATATTCTCCCAGTCCTAAAGCGTAGAATTCCACCGCATTTTCAAGTCTTTTTGAGTTATCGACCTTGTTGATAGCCAGGAGAACAGGTTTATTCACCCGCCTCAACAGGTTGGCCACCTCTTCATCCATTGGCGTTACACCGCTTTCGACGTCTACCATAAAAATTATGGCATCGGACTCCTGTATGGCTAACTCTACCTGCTTATCAATTTCGGCTTCAAAAACATCTTCACTGCCCACGACATAACCTCCGGTATCGATGACCGAAAAATTTCGACCATTCCAGTCGGTTTTGCCGTAATGACGGTCACGGGTCACCCCGCTTACCGAATCAACAATGGCTTCCCTTCGCTGGATCAATCGGTTAAAAAAAGTTGATTTTCCAACGTTAGGCCTTCCTACAATGGCTACAATACTGCTCATATACATGATTTTATTCAGGCTGCAAAATTAGTGGATTTAAACCAATTCAACCGACCTTCTCTCTTATTTTCAGAAGAAAAGCTAAATTTATTTCTAAGGGGCCAGTTCTTCAGAGATTTTCTGCTTCTTCACAAGCCTGCCAACAGTAAGTCCCTGAACCACTATTGAAAAGACAACCACCATATAGGTGATCAACAAAAACAGGTCACGGTGCATTCCTTCGGTAAGGCCAAGGGCCAGGGCAATGGAAATCCCGCCTCGCAACCCGCCCCAGGTCATTATAAGATGTGTGTTCGGCACGAACTGCATCTTCTTCCTAAAGATCCTGATGGGAACGAAAAGTGACAAATATCTGCAGGCAAGGACCAGAGGGATGGCAATTACACCGGCTACTATATATTCCACATTAAAGGTCAATACAACCATTTCCATCCCAATAAGGACGAACAGCAGGGTATTGAGCAGAATATCTGTGAGTTCCCAGAACTTGTCAACATAATTTTCAGTGACTTCAGACATGGCTGCATTTCGTACGGTCTCATTTCCAACGAGCAAACCGGCAGCCACCATGGCAAGAGGCGCAGAAACGTGGAGCAACTGTGCTGCCGCGTTACCGCCCATTACGGCGGCCAGGGTAAGGATTACCTCAATATCGTAGTCGTCAATAGTACGCATAAGCCTGTAAGTAACCCAACCAATGAGCAGGCCAAGCACTATTCCTCCTATCACTTCCTGCCCAAAAAGTTCCAGTACCTGAAGCGCTCCGGAATCTTCATTTCCCATTGAGGCAACATTGAATATGGTAAGAAAAACAACTACTCCTACCCCGTCATTGAACAATGACTCCCCAACGATCTTTGTCTCGAGTTTCTTCGGAATTCCCACTTTTTTAAGAATTCCCAAAACTGCTATAGGATCTGTAGGCGAAATGAGCGCCCCGAATAAAAGGCAATAGATATAATCCACGTTCAGACCCAAGACCTGCAGTATAAAGTACAATCCCGTACCTACCAGAAAGGTGGAAACAAGAACGCCTCCCGTAGCGAAAAACAGGACCGGCCATCGCTGCACCTTTAGTTTTTCGAAATTGGTGTGAAGCGCTCCCGCAAAAAGCAGAAAACTCAACATGATATCAAGCAGCACGGTCCTGAAATCTATTTGGGTGAGCACATATTTTTCGGCATTGAGTAAAGTATCATCAAAGAAGCTTATTCCCAGGATCACCAGGGTAAAGAAGATACTTATCAACATAAGACCTATGGTATTGGGCAACTCCAGGAATTTCACGTTGATGTAACCAAAAGCGGCAGCTAAAACAACAAGAACGGTAACAATGAAGTATACATCCATAGAAAATAGAGGTCATAAGGTTGATAATGACATAAATATAAAGCAAAGAATTTGAATATAACAGCTAATACCGCTGCAAGCGGCGCAGCCACGGCAGGTTTAAGAAAGATATAAGAAAAATGCTATTTTTCGCCGGTGTATCCAAAGCGTTTTAGCTGTCGCATATCACTGCGCCAGTTCTTATTGACTTTTACATACAGCTCCATATGAACCTGTTTTCCGAAAAACTTTTCCAGATCTTTTCGGGCTTCCACACCCACTCTTTTCAAAGCAGCTCCTTTATGGCCAATGATGATTCCTTTTTGGGTCTCGCGTTCAACCATGATCACGCTACGCATGCGAATGATGTCTTCCTCTTCAAAGAATTCTTCGGTGTCGATTTCAACGCTATACGGAATTTCTTTCTTGTAGTGCATCAGGATCTTTTCCCTGATGATCTCGTTGACAAAAAAGCGCTCAGGCTTATCGGTAAGTGTGTCTTTTGGATAAAAAGCTGGCGATTCGGGCAGAAGTTCAACGATGCGATTAAAGACCTGCGGCACATTAAATCCTTCTAAAGCTGAAATTGGAAATATTTCGGCATTAGGCACCTTTTCCTGCCAAAGCTGCACCTGCTCTTCCAGCTCATCCTGGTTGGATTTGTCTATCTTGTTCAACAGCAGAAGCACGGGAATTTCAGAATGTATAATCTTATTGAAAAAAGCCTCATCCTTCAACTCTTTTTCACCGATTTCAACAATATAAACCAGCACATCGGCATCTTCAAAAGCCGATTTCACAAAATCCATCATGGATTCCTGCAATTGATAAGCGGGTTTAATGATTCCCGGGGTATCGCTGAGGATCACCTGAAAATCTTCACCATTCACAATACCAAGTATCCTGTGGCGGGTGGTCTGAGCTTTAGAGGTGATGATACTTAGCTTTTCTCCCACAAAAGCATTCATGAGAGTGGATTTTCCGACATTGGGATTTCCTATAATATTGACAAAACCTGCTTTATGTGCCATGATGATAATTTTTGCAAAGGTATTGCCATTTATCAGCCTTTCCTAATCGGGAGAAGAGGTTTCAAAAATGGCATTTTTTAAAACTATTTTTCCTCAGGATTTTTCTCCAATTTCTTCGGAAGGAATTCATCCAGCCGATCGTCAATTTTGAACGCCAATTGGATCACCAACTTATCTTTTTAAACCTCTGCGGAATCTATTGTTTCTGAATTTTCCTGCTCAAATAAGAATATAATCATTTTATGATAAGTCCGGCAGCAAGTTTTCTTTTTGGGCTCAAAACAACCTAAGCGAGGCTTTCCTTTTTTAACCTTTTATTTTCACTTTTTGCCCTGAGTTTTAAACTAATGGAAGCACCGATAAAATAAATTACACATAAAGTCCATAAATGCAACCAGTCTGAATATACTTCAGAAAAATCTGCCTTCATCTGGGTAAGCTTTACAAAACCTTGAATTCCGTGGGTGGACGGCAGTGCCTGGGAGAGCAACTTATACGCCGAAGGCATAGATTCCATGGGAAAAGACAGCCCGCTCAACATCAAGGTAGGAATTGAGGTAAGTACCAAAAAGACAATGGCATCTTCTCTTTTCTTAAAAAATGAACTAAACACGATTCCCATAAAAACCGCCGAAAAGAAATAGGGCAATGAAAAAAGGTAAAGAATGGCTACGGAAGAGCGCACCGGAATCGAAAAAATACTGTAAATAATCCCTACCTGCAGTGGGAGAATCACAGCAAATATAAGGCTGTAAATACTGGCTTTCCCCAAGAGAACAGGAATTGTACCTCCTCGATGCAAAAGCCTCGGAAAATGACTCTTCACCTTGTTTTTTTCTCTGCGAGAGCCCCCAAGGATTCCTATGCTCATAAGAATTACCAGCTGGAGAACAAGGGCTGTAACCGTGGGAATTAAATAGGTGGCATATCCCGAGGCTGGATTAAACAGACTTTGGGACACCACCTGGACAGGAACATTATATTGAAGCGCAGAATTTTTCGAAAGCCCTCGGGCCATGCTCTTTTTTACTCTAATTCCTGTATTAAAATAAGCATTTGCGGTTTTTGCCGCAGCCATCACCTGCTTGTAAAAAAGCATATTTGAAGCGTCTGTATAAACACTCACATTGGCAGTGCGGCCCAGTCTTAGATTTTCCTGAAAGTGTCGAGGGATGAGAAGAATTCCCTTCACCTTTCCGGAATAAAAATCCTTCTGCGCAGAGGTAAGGTCCATATATCCCTCTACGACCTTAACGGCCTCGTTCTCATCAAACATCCGGATATAATCTCTGCTTACTTTCCCTGCATCTTTATTAAGCACAGCAACCGGGATTTCTCTTACCGTTTCTTTTGAATAAATGTAAGTGTAAACCACCAACAGGATAAGACTCATACCAAGCAATGTGGTCACCACTGCTTTATCACCACGCAAAGCGCTCCACTCGGTATTAAAGGATTCTACATAAGATTTCCTGGCGCGGTAAAGATTTTTTGTGAAATTTTTCATGCTCAGGCGGTTTCAGGATACTCTCCATTAATAAGAAGTTTCTTTAATTTTCCTCTTGATAATAGCAGAGGAACGACGCAAAACAGGAGCAAAATCATCATAGACCAGAGAGAATAATAAACAGGCGCAGCCCTTTGAGATTGGTCTATCAAGATCTTCAGGTAATGCGTGTAAGGAAAGATTTGACTTAGCCACTGCATTAAGACGGGCATTCCAAATATAGGAAAGGTAATTCCCGAAAAGGAGAGCCCCACAGCAGCAAATCCCGAACCTTTTGTTAGTGCCTCTCTAATACTTTTACTGGTGGCTGTCAAAAATATTGCAACCGCCTGGCTGGATAACACCAACAAGATGGTCGCAACAAGAAGCGCTGTTTTACTTCCATTCATTGGAAATTCTTTTAAGACGAACATCCCAAACAACATCGCAATACCCAGGAAAATGAACCATAGGGTATATGGCAATACCTTCCCGGCCAAAACTTTAGAAATACTCTCATTTCCTATGGCCCACAACTTATTCCCTTTCCCATACTTTAAGTCACTTCCAAAAGAATAAATGGTGGTCAGGATGACGAAAATTTGCAGAAAAAAACTAAGGAAACCGGTATTTAGGTAATAAGAATAATTAAGTTGCGGATTAGATATGATGTGAGAGGAAAGAGCCACCGGCTGTAGTCCAGCGACGGCCTGGTCGTACCCCGTTCCCTGTTTCATTTCTTTCTTCACAGATATTCCTGCGGAAAGGTTTCCAATGACCGTCCGCACCGCTTTGTTTTCCAGTCCTCCCGGAAGTAAAAAATTACTGTTATATTGATTAAGCAATGTGACCTGTTGCCCCCGCCTTATTTTAGAATCAAAATTATCCGGAATGGTTATAAGACCATAGACCTGCCCCAGGCGAATCAATCTTTCACCTTCCTGCTGGGTGAGCGGAAAATTAGAGACCTGTAACTGTGGCGTAGCATCGAGATCTGAAACAAGTTTTCTTGACAGAGCCGAATTATCCAAATCGACTACAGCCACAGGCAAATCGTTTGGCACTCCCTCGTGCAACAGACTGGTGAAAAATAGAAATGTGAGCACCGGAAAAATAATAGCAAAAGTCACAAGAACCCTGTTCCTGATAAGGATTTTAATTTCCCTTTGTGCAATACGTAAAACAGCTTTCATTAATTAATCAGCCTTTTTTACCAGAACACTCATACCGGGCCTAAGTCCTGCATCCTTGTTTAGGGGCTCTGCTTTTATTTCAAAAGTTCGCACATCAAAATCGCCAGATGCCTTTGTGGCATTCCATGTAGCATAATCTCCCAGCGCCGCAACATAATATATTCTAAACTTCAATTCTATATTGTCAAGAGCAGGGATTTTGCCAACAAATTCTGAGTCTTTTTTAAAATGCGACAACTCATTCTCTTTTACATTAAGAACTACATAAGTATTAGCCAGATCTACAAGATGTACGACAGGAGCTCCGGGTCCAATCAATTCCCCCGGCTGGGGTAAGATATCCATCACTTCGGCATCTATAGGGGCCACAATATTTTTTTCACTTTTGAAACTTTCGAGCTCACTTACTGCACCTTCCGCCTTTTGGACCATCGCAGACGCCGAAGCTATATCCTCTCTCCTGGCTCCCTCCTTCGCGAGGGCATATTGATTATAAGCTGCCTCCATATCTCTTACGGCTGCCTCTTTCCTGGCATATGCTTCATCCTTTTTTTGTTCAGAAACAACCCCATCCCTAAAGAGATTTTCAACACGCTCATAAGTTTTAACATTAACATCGGCAGCTGCCTTCGCCTTTTCATATATGCTCCTGGCGGCCGCGACTTCCTGAGAACGTGCGCCATTGGTTGCCTTATTCATTTGAGCTGTAGCCGCATCACGGGCTGCCATAGCCTGTACTCCACGGGCTTCAAGTTCGGGACTCTCCAGCACGGCCAGTAATTGGCCCTTCTTAACACTTGCACCTTCTTTAACCTCCGTGCTCTCCAACCTACTGGCTATTTTGGCTGATAGATAGATCTCATCGGCTTCTACCCGTCCCTGCAGGTAATCCTCTTTTGGCTTGTTTAAAAGCCAGATGGCGACTAAGACCAGGCTCACCACTACCAGGATACCAATAAACATTTTTATATTACCAGACTTTTTCATTCTAATTTAATTTTGGCTTAAAAATTTGACTTCTTCTCCCAGGCGTATCATTAGCTCGCCATAAGCTTTGTTATATTCGTAAAGGGCCTTTAATTTTTTTAATTGTATCTCGGCCAACTTAAGCGTTGCATCCACGACTTCCAGAGAAGTCCCCATTCCTTCTTCAAAAGCTCGTTTGCGCATAAATTTTAAACGTTGAGCCAGCTCCTCATCTGCCTCAAGGCTCTCGTACTGCTCTTTTTGCTTCTCCAGATTATTATACAAAAGGTGAGTATAGGTTAACAGATCCATTCTTGCCTGCTTCTCTATTTCATCAATTCTGTCAATTCTGTGCCGGGCAGCCTCTATTTTATGCTCTCGTTGAAAACCATCAAAAATATTCCATGAGAGCCCTACCCCACTATACCAGTCCACACTTAATAAAGGCATATTTCCTTTCCATAGATTATGGCTGGCGATAAGGGCCAGCTTTGGGTAGTATTCACTTTGCTCCACTTTCACTCCGGCACCGGCCAATTCCCTGCTTTTATCCAACTGCACCAGTTTAGCGCTTTCCTGTAGCATTTCTTCCTGGAGTACATTCAGGGGAGGAAGTAATACAGGAGTTTTGAAATTGGTAGTAAGACTATCAAAGGAGGCGCCGCCAAGCAAACTTTTCATTGCCGAATAGGCAAGGGAAACGTCTTTTTTCGCAGCCAGGAGGTCCCGATGTGCACTGGAGAAAGCCACCTCAGCATGAAGCGTTTCTACTTCAGCAAGCTGTCCATTCTCAAATAATTTCTCGGCCTTTTTTTTATGCAGACCTACCGTATTTTCTACTCTCGCATAAAGATCTTCAGCTTCGGTAGCTAACTTATATTTAAAATAATAATCTATAAGCTGAATGCTAAGATCCTCTATTTCCTGGTCAGACTTGTTTTGCGCCAATGCTACCCTGGCTTGGGCAGCCTCACCGGCAGCCTTTATTTTTCCACCGGTAAACAATGGCCACTTCAAACCGGCCGAAGCCATTCCGAAGTTTCTTTCCTGTAAAGGCATATTCCAGTCTCCCATAACAGCCTGAGGATCGGGTATTTGCAAGATCCCACCCAGCATATCACGTGCGGGATTAAGATCAAGTTCAATATCTTCGCTTAAATACATATAATTACCGGACACTTCAATAGACGGTAAGTGGAGGCCTTTAGCAGCCTTTAATTCTTCTTCTTTTTCTTCCACTTCTATTGCCGCAGCCTGTAAGCGACCATTAGCAGTGAGAAGAAGACGATGCGCTTCATTCAAACTTAACTCCTGTCCTTTCATAGAGGAAGCAGCTAAAAAGAAGGTACAAAGGAATAGTAGGGATTTATATTTCATGGTCCAGAGTAGGCTTTGCAGTTTGTTTCAGGATTTGAAGAATACTTGAAGTGAGATAATCAATGTCCCTCTCCGAGAGTTCGTGGGAACCCAAAAAACTTAAGGTTTTAAAATGAATATAATCGAGCACATAAACGATCATGTGAAAATAAAACTCGAGAAGACTTGCGGAAGGATTAATCTCTCCTGCAGCAACCCCTGTCGCCTTAAATTCTTCCATGACTTCAACTAATTCTTCCCGCAGCTCATCGGGCAGAAGGAAATTATCATTGTGGATCAATAAGTAGTAAAACTTCGAACCCAACGGATTCTTTTGGGCATAATTTATTCTCCCGGTTATGAATTGCCTAATTACAGGAACAACACTTGCCTTGTTTGTTTCAAGCAACTCAGTGATTTCAGAATTAATAGTTTTTACTTTCTCGTAAAAGAGCTCTTTAATTAAATCCTGTTTACTTTCATAAATCCTGTACAGGTAGCCTCCGCTAACTTTAGCCTCGTTGGCAATCATGGCTACCGTGGCACCTTCCACCCCGTGATCTACAATCACTTTCATGGTGGCAGCCTTTATACTGCTTAGTTTTTCCTGGTCAACTTTTCTCGCCATTGCTTAAAATTTTCGCCCGGCGAATTTATGAATAATTATTCATTTATTAATAAAAAAATGATTTTTATCTGTACAGAGATTTGTGTAAGGCATTGCCACGAAAGGGCTCAGGCGTAATTAGCTGAAATCAACCGGTTTAACCAACACCTGTTTAATGCATTAAAAATGAATTCTGGAGTAGGATATTATCATGCTTTAAACAGAAGAAATCATTTGTGAACATTCTTAGTCTAAAACCAGGACTCAATTTCAACCTCTGTCAGGATGCTGTCCCGAAATAACTGTAGAAGATATATGGGAATACTCAAAAAATTTATAATGAAACAAGCTAAATAGGGCTTATAGAAGATCGTTTAGGAGAATGAAAAACGGGTAGTTCCTGTACAGATTAAATAAAATAATTGTCTTAGCCCATAAAATCTGGCCCGCAGGATATAAGGATTTGCCGGGTTGTTCATTTATCAACCTTGCGAAATCATGTTTTATAGAGGTGTCAAAAATGGCATTTTAGAAACTGATTTCTTTGATGTTGAGCACATTCCTGCCCGTGATATTTACGGCCACCAATAGGTGATCATGCCCGGGAATCACATCATTGATACTGAATTCGCTCACACGCCCGGATAGGATGACACCTTGTTTTATCTCCATTCCTTCGAAAAGCTTCATGTTTATTTTCTCCAGCTGTTCCTCTATAAGAGGTCTTAGCTGAAATTTCATTTTGTTCTTCAGAATACCATAAAGCAGCGTATTCCCAATGGTCTCAATGATTGTGCTGGTAAGCCAACCATTATTCCCTCCATCCAGCTCATACTTTTTTATGGAAAGTTCTTGCGTAACAGAATCAAAGCTAATTGCCAGGTGCATTTCAACCTCGAATTCCTGGTTCTTTAACAGCAAAGTGAGCATTTTTAGCCGTAATTGCAATACGAGGTCAAAATCCTCCTTTTGGCTTCTGCGCAGGGAGATCTTCAGTATTCTTGCGGTATCTGAAGACGCTCCGTTTGGCTTTCCTTTACTCAAGATTTTCCCCTGAAATTTCTTCTGAAGGAATTCGTCCAGCACCTTGTAGTCGATTTTAAGAGGCAGCGAAATATTCACCTTTTCCCTGGATGCAGCAGTAGTTCTTTCCATTTTCAGCAATTCTTAGGTTCATTAAAAGATAATCAATTAATGCCTATTGTCCAACAACCCCAAAAATGGCTTTCCACGGAAGATTTTTTAGGGAACTTTAGCTTTTTTGAGTTATCCAATTATAAATCGAAACATAAAACTACGACTACCTCACCAACATTTAAATTGTTTAAATTTTGGTTAATTTATTTAAACAAGTATTTTAATTACATATATTCGTCTCGTAATCAAAAACTTATATGTTATGAAAAATTTATTCAAGGTATTTTTAGTGGCAGCTATATTTCTTGTAGCGTCATGTGAAAAAAATTCTGTTTCCGAAGATTCAGGTGAACTTTATGCAAGCGCGAAAGCTTCCCCGGCAGCACAACAGGGAGATGAAACTATCGCCGGGATTGTAAGCTCCTTTGCTGGAGCTCAAGAAGGAAAACAGTTCACCTTACTGCTTGCAGCCCTCAACTATGCTGGAATCACTTCGATGTTTGCCGGATCTGGACAGTATACTGTCTTCGCCCCTACCGATGCAGCTTTTGAAACTTTTCTTGACGGTAAGGCCCTCAACGCTTTTACCCCCGAAGAGGTTGCAGCTGTCTTGTCGTACCATGTAACAGATGGAAGGCGGTTTAGCAACAGTGTAGTTCCTAAAAATTCCCCCCGAGGAATAAAAACTCTTCTGGGTCCATCCATCTATGTGGATAATTCATTTGGTATTGACACCAATGATGAAGACATGGAAGCAAACGCTCATATTATGGTTGATGCCGGTCTTTTTGATATTGCAGCCAGCAATGGAGTCATTCATGTTATTGATGAAGTCCTGGTTCCTGCCACTGAATAACATCAATTACCAGCCTTCAAAAAAAGCCACTTTTTAGTGGCTTTTTTTATTTACAAATTCATTCCGGAACTTCCAAACTGAACAATCGCAGCATATGGAATACTATACTTTTAATAGCTGTGGTCATCTAATTTCACCTTTCCGGCAAAAGTCCTGTAGACAAAATAAGTATATCCAAGTACCAAGGGTCCTCCTATGGCCACCATAGTTAAACTAATACCCAAAGACTTATCTGAAGATGCCGCATTATAAATAGTAATACTATTTTCCGGATCAAGAGTTGAGAATAACAGTACAGGATATAATTCAATAGCTACGAGCATCATCATCAGGGCGATCGTCAAAGCGGAAAAGAAAAATGCTATTTTAAATCTCCTTTTACTGGCTAATCTTGGAATGTTGGCAATACTTAGAAAGGTAAGAACCGGAATAATGAATAAAGTAGGACTTTCTTTAAAATCATCACTAAGATGTGGAATATAAATTAGCGTATAAAGGGTGGTTATAACAAAAAATACAATGAACAGAATAATGCCTTTTTGAAGCAAACCTTCCAGTTTATCAAAAAGTTTTCCTTCGGTCTTAAGCAAGAGGTAGATAGCGCCATGAGTCATAAATAAAAACAGGGTGGTAAATCCGGTTAAAATCGCGTAGGGATTCAAAAACTCCAATAAAGGGCTGCCTTTATATTCAAGATCGCTTCCAATAGGAATTCCCAGCAAAACATTACCAAGAACAACACCCAGTAGAAATGCCAACATTATACTGCTTACGCTATACATTACATCCCACAACTGGCGCCACCACAGCATTTCTTCTTTACTGCGGAATTCTATTGAAATTGCCCTGAAGATGATGAACATCAAGAACAACATAAACGGAATATAAAGACCAGAAAAGAATGTTCCATACATAACAGGGAATCCTGCGAACAAGGCTCCACCACCAATGACCAGCCACACCTCATTTCCATCCCATACAGGACCTACGGCGTTTAGCGCTACCCTTCGACTCAATTCCTTTTTAAAAAACAAATGCCAGGCACCCGCTCCAAAATCAAAACCATCCAAAATGGCGTAGCCGGAAAACAAACCTCCTACAACTAAAAACCAAAGAGTAGGATAATCTATTCCAAATAATGTCTCCATAACTAATTGTTTATTGTATTTGCAACTTCATCGCTAATCTTTCTGGTAAAGACTCTGTCTTCCGTATCGCTATCATCTTCATCTGAAGGCCCGTGCATTATTTTTTTATTTAAAAGATATAGGAATAAGAAAAAGAGTAAGGCATAAACCAAAAAGAAAAGAATAAGCGAAAACATGATTTGATTGGCGGTTACCGCCTGTGAGAAAGCTTCCGAAGTTCTTAAATGTCCGTAAACCACCCAGGGTTGTCGTCCCATTTCGGCAGCAAACCAACCCACCTGATTCCCTATTTGGGCAAGGAAGACAGAAAAGACAAAGATTTTCAAGAGCCAGCGCTTATCAAACAATTTCTTACGCCACCACAAATAACTCGCATACAGGGTTAAAGCAATAAAAAACATTCCTATTGCAATCATGATATGATAGAATTGGAAAACAGCGTTGACCTGTCCCGGTCTATCTCTCTCGGGAAATGCATTTAATCCCGTTACGGGTGCTTCAAAATCCTGATCCACCAGAAAGGATAATCCGCCCGGGATTTTGAGTCCTGTGACCTCCTGGGTTTCATTATCTACCCATCCAAAAAGATACATGTCGGCAGGAGCATTGACTTCATAATGTCCTTCCAGTGCTGCAAGTTTGGCCGGTTGATTTTCTGAAACACCATCGGCCGAGCTGTGACCTGTAATGAGTTGTGTTAGAGATACGACGGTAGCTACGCCGAGGGCAATCTTAAATGCGGTTTTAGAAAGGTTGACGTGGCGTCCTTTTAAAAGGTAATAAGCGTGGACACTTAAAACCAAAAAGGCTCCGGCAAGAAATGCTCCAGACCATGTATGTGTTAACCTGTCTACACTTGAAGGATTAAAAACCATGGCCCAAAAATCTGTGATTTCTGCCCTGGCATGCATTCCCTCACCAACGATATGATAACCGGCAGGGGTTTGCTGCCAACTGTTAGCTACAACGATCCAAACAGCAGAAAACATTGATCCCAGAAAAACACCAATTGTAGAAACCAGGTGTACCCAGGGTTTCACGCGGTTCCACCCGAAAAGTAAAATTCCCAAAAATCCGCTTTCCAGCGCAAAGGCAAAAATACCTTCGGCAGCAAGTGCACTTCCAAAAATATCCCCTACATAGCGGGAATAGGTAGCCCAATTGGTTCCGAACTCAAATTCCATTACGATTCCCGTAACCACACCTATCCCAAAAGTAAGCGCGAAAATTTTTGTCCAAAACTTGGCCAGGATATGGTATTTTTCATTTCTGGTTTTAATCCAAAGACTTTCCATAATGACCATAATCAACCCCAAACCAATGCTCAAGGGCGGATAGATGTAGTGGAAAGAAATAGTAAAGGCAAACTGGATACGGGCGAGAATTTCTGTGTCCATTTCTTTAAGAGTATTTTAATTGATAAAGGTAAACAGGCTGCCTGCCTTATTAGGTAACTATAGTTACGTTTATAATAATTTTCGTTGGCATAAGACTAGAATCCTGATAGTCGAAATAATATTTTAATAATGCCTGTATGAAGCTCCTTATTTATAAATAGCTTCAGAATTTAATTTTCAAACAATGAATTTTCAGGAGAAAACGGTTAAGGTTCCGCCTAGAAAGTTATTAGCATATGCCAGGTATATAATATAAGAAAATTGTCGTCACATTCGTGTGGGACCAAAAAACTAATTTTCTCCTATCCCGCAAAGTTAGGCAGATTTTTCGGCAAATGAAGTTTAAGAATCACACTTTGTTACCTCGTATTTACATCATCACGAAGCTTATTAAAAAAACAAGGGAGTATAAAAGTGGAAGATAAACAGGGAAAAGGTTTTATTTTTCAGGTCTGAGGCAAACGAAAATTAAAGGGGAATTGACTAACAATGTATAGGAAACCTAAAACCAGACAAAAACTATAAAAAAACCACCTTAAAAAGATGGTTTTTTTATACATCCCATTTCGGGATCAACTTTAATTATGTATAAGGTTTCTAGGCCTCTATTTCCTCCACTACCTCAGCATCGGGCGCATTTGTTTTTACAG
>JBAVJE010000311.1:0-6265 GCA_049687615.1 Salinimicrobium sp.
CAAACAGTTCGTCCCGGACGGTACAGCAGCCGCTGATAAAGAATGCAGCGAATGTGGCGATCCTGAAGGAATTATCTTTTCTGAAGGTTGCCTGGTTTGCAAGAGCTGTGGCTACTCTAAATGCGGATAATATTTTTTGCCCCTAATAAAAAACCCACTTCTTAAAAGGAGTGGGTTTTTTGTTAGAACATTGTCGTAACCGTCTTTGCGAGCGCCAGCAAAAGTTATATTTCGTCTTTGCGAGCGAAACGCAGTGAAGTGAAGCAATCTCACGTAATGAAGCACAAAAAATCCCGCTGCCAAAAGACAGCGGGATTTTTGCATTTTTGAGACATTACTTTCTAAAGACCTAACAGGTTTTAAAAACCTGTTAGGTCTAAAAAACTATTTTGCCACAGCAACAGCTGTAGTTTTCTGGTCAAGTATATCGATAATTATGCCCAGTTCTTTAACCATTTTAGAATTGTTGCCGTCATAGCCTACCATTCTAAACCTGATGTTTCCTTTCGGCCCAATGATCACCTTTGTGGGAATTCCCTGTATTCCGTAATCATCGGCGGTTTTATAACCTCTGCTTTCCTTGGCTTCGTCGATGAGCACGTGGAAAGGATAATCGTTCTGACTGATGAATTCGGTCACATCCTTTTCACGGGTCGGGCCGTTCTCAAAAGTATCTACGAAATAGAACTGTACGTTTTCTTTGCCATTATACTGCTCCACCGCTTTCTTCATTCCCGGGAAGGAATTTTTGCATGGTCCGCACCAGGTGGCCCAGAAATCGAGGATTATAGTTTTTCCCTGAAGGGAAGCAAGAGAAATGTCATTTCCCTGTAGATCTTTCATCGTGAATGCCGGTGCCGGCTCATTGATCATCTCTTCCTGCAGGTCCTCCTTGAGGTTCTCATAGGCGAGTGCTTCAAGTGAAGCCATATAATCTGTAAAAGACTGTGAAGAGTCATTTGTCTCTGCATAGGCCTTTTCAAGATAAATTTTCATTTCTTCAGAGCCGCGGTTGTTTTTAATAAAATCGGGTGCTTTCTCGAGAATTGTCTCATACCTTCCCGCTTCACTAAGGAACTGCATGTAACGGGTGTTCGCCTCGGCGCTGCTTTGTTTGGTGATTGCTTTTTCCTGTGCGGCAATAGCTTGATCTAATTTTCCCAATTTATAATTGATTAGGCCATAAGTATCATAAAACGAAGCAAGCCCGGAAGAAATGTTGTTTTCAAATTGCTTTTTGGAAAGGTAATCTGGTTTCTCTCCAGATGTTAGAGCCTGCTTTTGGATTTCTATGGATTTTGCTGAAAGTTTTTCGGCCTGTTCCAGCTGTTCCCCCTTTTCAGCTAACTCCCAGGCGACCTGGTTAAGTGGGGCGGCTATCTGGCTCATTTTCATTTTTTGACTCAGGGCAATTATCTCCTCATAATCTCTGGTCGCTGCCAGATCCCTTACCATATAATAGGTCAGTTCTGTAAAAAATCGACCGTCTTCTCCATACTTCTCTCTATACTCGTCAAAAAGCTTTTGTCTTTCTTCAGGAGATTTTGTCTCGCGATAGTTCATAAAAAAGCTACTTTCTGCCAGTTCTCCTTTCGGGAATTTTTCCGAAGCAACCGCCTGAATGGAATCAGCTCTTTTTTTGTCTTTTTTGACACTGTATAGACTGTAAAGCCTGGTATATTCTTTATTAGACAAGGTTTGTTTGCTGTTATATTCACCCAGCCTTTGGTCTATGTAGGCAGTGGCCTCATTTTCCTTTGACCTTATCAACAGATATGGATAAAAGTCGTCGTACTCCTGTTTAAGATCCGGATGCGCCCGGAGGGTCCCGCCAATCATGGCCAGTGCCGAATCCTGCTCTACATCAAGATCATATCTCCACCCCTTATTCAAATAGTAAGCACCCATGGCAGCCTCACTGCCAGCCAATTTTTCGCCTTCTTCGGAAAAAATTGGAACAACATAACCTTTTTTGTCGTTGTTCTCGTATTTGAAGTCTTTCCTGAAGTTAAACGCCATGGCCATTGCAGAATCAGGAATGCTGATGCGTCCCACCCAGTAATCGGCCGAATCCTTCAGTTCGATATCTTCAGGATAAGAAGATTTATTGATCATGTAATCAACGGTAGCCTCAGGAATTTCCGAAGTATCGTCTACTTTTTCATACTGCAGGCGCAGTTCCTGCCCGGCCTTGGGTTTTGAAGCGGAAAGGTGGAGCCGCCCTTCATGAAAGCCGGCGTCGGCTTCTTTTTGCTCGTCCTGGCAGGATGCCATGAACAAAACGGAACAAAGGGAAAGAACAAAAGTTGATTGTTTTCTCATGTTTTTACTTGAATTGGTTTTAGTGGGCTGTTAAAATAGTATTTTTTTAACAAACTGTTATGAGAACTAAAAAGCCTCACCGGTTTTACCACCAGTGAGGCTTTAATGAGGAGAGACCTAAAAGGTTTTCAAAACCTGTTAGGTCTAATCAAAGAAATTAAAACTGGTTGATCGTCTTTCTAATGGCCGTAAGATTCGAAAGCAGGCGCTCTAAATATTGAATGTCCAGCATATTGGCCCCGTCACTTTTCGCGTTGGCGGGATCAAAATGAGTTTCAATAAAGATCCCGTCTGCTCCGGTAGCGATTCCTGCGCGGGCAATGGTTTCGATCATATCGGGTCTTCCTCCCGTCACTCCGCTGCTCTGGTTGGGTTGCTGTAAAGAGTGAGTGACATCAAGCACAGTTGGCGCAAATTGTCGCATTGTAGGGATGCCTCTAAAATCTACGATCATGTCCTGATAGCCGAACATGGTACCCCTATCTGTCACCATCACCTGCTCGTTATTGCAGTCGGTTACTTTGGTTACGGCATGTTTCATGCTTTCAGGGCTCATAAACTGACCTTTCTTAAGGTTGACCACTTTTCCGGTTTCGGCGGCGGCCACTACAAGATCTGTTTGTCTTACCAGGAAGGCCGGGATTTGTAGCACATCCACATACTCTGCAGCCATGGAAGCATCTGTACGTTCATGTATATCGGTAACGGTAGGAATCTCAAAAGTTTCGGATACCTTCCGCAATATTTTCAAGGCTTTTTCATCACCAATTCCTGTAAAGCTGTCTACCCGGCTACGGTTGGCTTTTTTGAACGATCCTTTAAAAATGTATGGGATTTCAAGTTTATCGGTAATTTTCAGAATAGTTTCGGCAATGCGCATGGCCATATCTTCGCCTTCAATGGCGCAGGGACCTGCAAGCAGGAAAAAATTATCTGAAGTAGTATGCTTAAGTTGAGGAATTTTATTCAGTTCCATAAATCGCTAATTTTGCACAAAGATACTTTTTTTGGAATTTCTTTCAGAAAAGGAAAGAGGTCTGAAAAAATGCTATTTTTCAGACCTCTTGTTCTTCTAATCTTCCGGATTCTCAGGGAACGGAAATTCGTCTTCCCCGTAATCATGCTCTTTTAAGGGTGGCTGGATGTCATAACCCAGGGCGCGAATAATTCGATTGTTGTCATAATAGAAATGCAATTGATTGACCTTTTTCCCGTCAAATTTCATAGCTACGTGATAAGGAAAACTAATGGTCTCGCCATTGTGATAGCTAAGGGTATTATAGCCCCAGTGCAGCACCCACTCTCCTTTACGCGGGCCACTTTTAACCTCGACCGGAAGCCATACCCCGTCTTCAGAAATACTGGGAACGGCAATATCCCTTCCTTTTTTCCAGTACGCTATAGTCTGGTCGATATTTAGACTGTCAGATATTCCCAGATTGTAAAAAAAGACATCTTCTTTTACATTATTTCGTAAGTTTTCCCAATTCCCCGATTCATAGGCTTTGACAATATCTTCAGCGATTTTCATGTCCTGTTGTCTTTCCGGAAAATCCACGTTGACGTCTTCAATTTTCTGCGCAAAACCTTCTACGGAAGGAGCAAGGCTAAAGACTATAGCGAGTATAAGGATCCAAGGCAGGAATTTTTGTTTCTTATTTGTTTTCATAGTATATTTTTTTAGGTGAGCGTAATCTATTGATTATGAATAATATAAATTTACGAAAACCTCAAGTTGAAAGTAAATCAGAAATCATAAATTATAAGAATGATCATCTTTTTGCGCTTGTTTAGGTCTTTTTTATGAAAAGAATTTCGTATTCCATAAAAAAAGGAGTTGGTGAAGTGATTTAAATGATTAATATTCAAATATTTATATAAAGAAATGTATTGGTAAGAATTAAAAGAATCCCTTGTCTTTATCGAAGAAAATAAACGTACCTTTGCAGCCTTAAAATTCAGGGCTTTATATGACAGCTATAAAAAACATTGCGATTATCGCACACGTTGACCACGGGAAAACAACTCTGGTAGACAAGATTATGTACCATTGTCAACTTTTCAGGGAAAACGAGAACACAGGAGATTTGATCCTGGACAATAACGACCTCGAGCGCGAGCGCGGGATTACCATTACGTCCAAGAACGTTTCCGTAGTATATAAAGACACCAAAATTAACATTATTGACACCCCCGGTCACGCCGACTTTGGCGGAGAAGTGGAAAGGGTGTTGAATATGGCCGACGGAGTGCTGCTTTTAGTGGATGCTTTTGAAGGACCAATGCCACAAACACGTTTCGTATTGCAAAAAGCTATCGACCTTGGGTTGAAGCCTTGTGTGGTGATCAATAAAGTAGATAAAGAGAACTGTACTCCCGAAGAGGTTCATGAAAAGGTGTTTGACCTTATGTTTGAACTTGGAGCTGAAGAGTGGCAGTTGGATTTTCCAACCGTTTACGGTTCAGCCAAGAATAACTGGATGAGTGACGACTGGAGAAACCAGACAAAAAATATAGAACCGCTTCTTGATATGGTGATCGAGCATATTCCATCGCCGAAGACCGAGACGGGTAGTCCGCAAATGTTGATTACCTCTCTGGACTTTTCATCGTTTACCGGAAGAATCGCAATAGGGCGTCTTCAAAGAGGTACTCTTAGAGAAGGAATGCAGGTTTCACTTGTAAAGCGTGATGGCTCCTTTAAAAAGACAAAAATTAAAGAACTTCACACTTTTGAAGGCCTGGGCCGTAGAAAAATAGAAGAGGTAACGGCAGGCGATATATGTGCCATAGTTGGACTTGAAGGTTTTGAAATAGGGGATACAGTTGCCGATCTTGAAAATCCTGAAGGATTGAAGACCATCGCAATTGATGAGCCAACAATGAGTATGTTGTTTACGATCAATGATTCGCCTTTCTTCGGAAAAGACGGAAAATTTGTGACTTCAAGACATATTAAAGAACGCCTGATGAAGGAGCTGGAGAAAAACCTTGCTCTTAGAGTAGAGGAGACAGATAGTGCCGACAAATTCATGGTTTATGGGCGTGGAGTACTGCATTTATCTGTACTTATCGAGACCATGCGTCGTGAAGGCTATGAACTTCAAATCGGGCAGCCACAGGTAATCATTAAGGAGATTGATGGAGTGAAGTGTGAGCCGGTTGAAGAGCTTACCATTGACCTGCCTGAGGATGTTTCAGGAAAAGCTGTAGAGATGGTGACCATTCGAAAAGGAGAAATGTTAAGCATGGAAGGAAAAGGAGACAGAATGACTATTCAGTTTCAGATTCCTTCTCGTGGAATCATTGGTTTGCGTAACCAGTTGCTTACAGCAACAGCAGGGGAAGCTATTATGGCACACAGGTTCAAGGAATATCAGCCGCTAAAAGGTGGAATTCCAGAGAGGCAGAACGGCTCCCTGGTTTCTATGGAAAAAGGTAAAGCCATTCCTTACTCTATTGATAAATTGCAAGACAGGGGTAGTTTCTTTGTAGATCCCGGAGAGGATATTTACGAAGGACAGGTGATTGGTGAGAATTCGAGACAGGATGATATGGTAGTGAATATCACCAAGACCAAAAAACTATCGAATGTACGTTCTTCGGGAGCCGATGATAAGGCGAAGATTGTACCGGCAATAAAATTTTCATTAGAAGAGGCTCTTGAATACATACAGAAGGATGAATATGTAGAGGTAACACCAAATTACCTGCGTCTACGTAAGATCTTTTTGACTGAAAATGATCGAAAAAGAAACAAAGTGATGTAATCACAACATAAAGTCATAAAAAGCTGTCAAAGTTCTATCTTTGGCAGCTTTTTAAATTTAAAGCTAATTAATTATGGAAATATTCGGGATCTCTTACATAGAATGGGTGGGTTATCTGGCCTCCTTTTTTCTTTTGCTGTCGTTTTTGATGCGCAACATCACCACCTTAAGGT
>JBAVJE010000312.1:0-2418 GCA_049687615.1 Salinimicrobium sp.
TAATACTAGGGTTTATAAAGATTTTGATTCTTCTTCTGAAGGATAAAGAATGGCTTTTATCATCGGGGTCTCCAAAAAATACTTTTTTAGGGCTGCCTTTACCTGGTCTTGAGAAATAGCCCCAACCTTTTCTTGGTAATCAGTTACATATTCCCACGACGCTATGTCTTCAAAGAAATGATCCCGAATGGCAGAGGTCCAAAAGGTATTGCGCTGTGATAACAATTCATTGACCTTGATATAATTGGTTTTGGTCTTCTGAAGGTCTTCGGAAAAATTGAGCGTGCCATTGACCAGGTTGTTGATGATTTTCTTTGTTACACTTACAAGTTCTTCAGCCCGCCCTGGCTCACAGACAAAGCTGATTGTTTGCCGGCTTACATGGGATGGAACCACAGTTGAACTTGCTGAAACACTCACGCTATATACAGCCCCCATTTCTTCCCGCAAGCGTTTAAGTAACACGCTCTTGAGCACATCCTTGACCATTTTATTTCTGAGTTCGAGAGCTTGAAGATTATCTATTTCCTCCTTTTCCTGAAAAATAAGAGATACGCTTGCTCTGGGACTTTCTCCCGTCCTTCTGATCATTTCAATATTTTCTGTAATTACAGGATGGTCGTTTTTGTAACGGTAGTTCAGGTCCTTGGGCCCAGAGGGAAGACCCCCAAGATATTGAAGTATAAGTGGCTTGAGGTCTTCAAGAGACTCATCACTAATCACACTTACCATATACCCTTCAGCAGAACCAAAGAAATGTTTGTAAGAGTCAATAAGCGCATCTTTATCAAGGTTTAGCTCCACATCTTCAGGTGTCATTCTACGAGTAATATAATTCTCCCCAAGTAAAAGATACTTCAGTTCTCTCCCGAATTTTGCAGCAGCACTTGGGTCTTCCTCCTCCATGCTCCTTATAGAACGTTGCTTCACCTGTTGGTAAAGGTCGGGATCTACCCGCGGTTGTGTCCATTTGAGATAGAGCAGCTGGAAAAGCTCCTCTTTGTCTTTGATGTCAGAACTCGCATAAAATCCTGTTCTCGTTTTATCGGCCAGCAAAATAGCTGAAGCGCTGCTACCAGAGAGATATTCGCTCAAGGCCTCCCTGGAAAATTCGCCATAACCGCTAAGACCTATTATCGGAATAGAAAAAGTTCCGTTTATGTAGTCGATAGAATCCAATGCATACAGCCCCCCTTTTCTAAATCCACTCAGGATTAAATTATCCTTATCCAGATCTGTCTTTTTATAAACCACCCTTAAACCATTGGATAAGGTGAGTACGGTGGCTCCTATTTCACTAATTTCTTTTTCTTCAAGAATGGTTCCGGCTTTAGGAATGGTCGACAGAAGTTGGTCAGGGACGATAATCTTATGACTATATCTTTCCATCGGAGCTTCCCTGGATTTTCTCGCAATGTTCAAGACTTCCGTTTCAGTAGGAAGTTTGTCGTTGTCTTGCTCATTAGCTCTTAGCAGAAAATGGGTTGCCTTTGGCTGGTTATATGCATTGATAGCCTTGACAAAAGCAACAGAATCAAGTTGAGGAAGATATTTTTTCAAAAGATCTAATTCGCTTTCCTTTGAAATAATTATATTATTATTAAAGAAATCTTTATGTATTTCCTGGATCATAAGGCCCGGAGACGGATCTTCCTTTTTTGAAACTTCCTCCTCCATATTCTGCAGGTAGGATTTTTTTATTTTGTCAATTTCTGCTGTAGTAAATCCATACCTGTAAATCTGTTGGGAATCCTGAAAGAACTGCTCCAGACCCTTCTTTATGGAATCATTATCAACCTCGACTGAAGCAATATGTACAGCTTTGGCGGGTAGAAAATTTCCGATGCTAATTCCTGCTTCGATGTAGGGGGGATTATCAAAAGACAAATTGCTAAAGCGTTCACTTATCAACCTACTCATAAGGTTGCGGGTCAAGTAATCCAGATAATCATCTTCAGTTTGTATATCCCTAAAAGGAGGAATCAACTGAATTACATCCAATTCCGTTTTCTTGGCCCACTGGTCTGTATGGATGCTCACTTTGTCAGTTTTAAAGTCAGCGATTTCATAGTTTTTGAGATGGGGACGAGAAGTACCCTGACCGGAAAATTCTTCAATAAGTGACTTTTCGACTGCTGCCACATTCACATCTCCGGCTATAGCTACGGCCATCAAGGATGGATCATACCACTTTTCATAGAAGTCCTTTAGCTGCTGATGGTTAAAGCTTTTTAAGGTTGCAGTATCTCCTATTACTGTACGGTCTGTATAACGGGATTCATTGAGCAGGGCTTTTAAAAATATCAGGGAAGAATCTCGTCTGGGGCTTTGCTTGGAAAGCCATTCTGCCAGTACTACTCCACGTTCTTTTTCTATTTCTTCACCCTCTAAAAGTATGCCGTCAGACCAGTCCGAGAG
>JBAVJE010000313.1:0-2691 GCA_049687615.1 Salinimicrobium sp.
ATTTTAAATCTTTATTTTGAGCTACAAATATCTGAAAAATTAAAAGAATGTCCATAGAGATCGAACCGCAACAAGTTTAAATCTTTAGTCGTTGTAACAACTGCTTTATAAATGCGTCTAATGACTAAACATTATAACTACGAATGTTTCCACTATTTAAAGAAAACGTCCGCATTGCATTTTATTCGATCAAGAGCCAGCTGCTAAGAACGATACTTACGGTGATGATCATCGCCATTGGTATTACTGCCCTTGTGGGCATACTTAGTGCGGTTTCGGCGTTGGAAAACACCATTAGCAGCGACTTCGCTTCCATGGGTGCCAACACCTTTAACCTGCAGCGTTATGAATCACAGGTAAGACGCCACGGGGGCGAAAATGAAAAAATCAATCCTATAATCGGGTATCGGGAGGTGAAGGAGTTTAAGGACAAATTTATTTTTCCGCAAACTCAAACTTCCATTTCATTTGTAGGAACTTCTTCAGCTGAAGTAAAATACGACAATGAAAAAACCGATCCCGAAGTCACCATTTTAGGGGTAAATGAGAATTTCGTCACCAATTCGGGCCTTGAAGTGGAAGAAGGTCGCGACCTGAATATTTTCGATATTGAAAACAATAATCATGTTGCCATTTTAGGATCAGATTTTAAAGAAGGACTGTTTAAAGGGCTGAATCCGGTGGGTAAGACAATTGCTGTAAGAGGTGCAAAGTTTCGGGTTATAGGTATCCTGGAATCTAAGGGCTCCACCTTTGGAAATAATCAGGATTTAAGAGTATTGGTACCGGTACAAATCGCCAGATCGATCTTTACAGCTCCTAACATTAACTACAATATTAGCGTAAAAGTGGACGATAAGGAAATTCTCCCGGGGGCACAGGATGAAGCCATTATCACCTTCAGAAATATACGCGGATTGAACCCTGTGGAAGAAAACAATTTTGGAATTGCAAAAAGCGACGACCTCATCAACAGGATTTTTTCCATCACTCAATACCTGAATATTGCCGCCTGGGCAATCTCTATTATCACCATTTTCGGATCGTCTATAGCCTTGATGAACATCATGCTGGTTTCGGTAAGTGAACGTACCCGGGAAATTGGGATTAGAAAGGCTTTAGGAGCCAAAAAGAACACCATTGCCACTCAGTTTTTCATGGAGACCCTCATCATTGGCCAGTTTGGCGGACTTTTGGGGATCATCTTCGGAATTTTAATTGGTTTTGCTGTTTCTTCGGCTGCAGGCTTCGATTTTACCACACCCTGGATGGCTATGCTATGGGCGACTGCGATCACAATTCTCGTCGCAATTCTCGCCGGAAGTTATCCTGCCGTAAAAGCCGCAAAACAAGATCCTATCGAATCCCTTAGGTACGAGTAGAAATTAGTCGAGGAGCCGTATTATTATTAGATCGAGCGAAGTCGAGACCTACTTGTGTAAATTCTGCTTAAAGGAAGAACCCTATCAGGTACTCATGCCTACAGTCTTTTGACTAATTTAGAGACCCTCGACTGCGCTCGGGGAGACAACTGCTCCTGAAGAATTTAAAATTTTACAAATTCAAATGCTTTGCGAAAAAAGCATATAAATCGCCTTTTGTGATCACTGCTCCCTGCTGCACCAGTGCAAAAATATCTTTGTTACGGTCTTCGCTAATAGCCTTAGAAGAGGTATAGAGAGATACGCGATCATCCATAAGATTTTGCTGCAGCCAGGTGTATCCCTGCGGTGTGGTTACATCAATTTGTTCGTTTTCTATTTTAATGCCAATCAGGTTGAGAGTAAGATCGGTAATCTGAAACAGAAAGATCTGGTTAGGAGAAAAATGTTCAAGGAACTCGGCCTGGTTTAGCACGCCTTCCCATACCAGGTCGCTAAAAACGTCCAGCTCGTCTTCGGCAACTTTGGGTTTATTGATCTTAATGTCTTCCCATTCATCTGCCGTGATGGATTGTGTAGCCAGGAAATGAATAAATTCCTCGTGCAGCTCTTCAAACTGTTCTTTAGATAATCTGGCGTATTTCATGCTTATGCTTTTATGCCGATTTAAATCGGTTAAATTACGAGGTCTCAAAAATGCCATTTTTGAGACATATTATTTTCGGATGTTCTTCCGCAGTAAAAATAAAAAAGCCCACTTCAAGAGAAGCAGGCCTTAGTCATTTTAATAAAGCGATTAAGCTTCAGCTACAACATCAAAGTTGAAGTTAGTGATCACTGCACGGTGGAAACGCAAGGTAGCTTCATACTGCCCTAAACGTTTAATGTTACCACCTGCAATGGTAATATATTTCTTCTCGATCTCAACACCTTCTTTGGCTAAAGCTTCAGCAAGGTCAGCATCGGTTACAGATCCATAAATCTTATCTCCGGCACCTGCCTTAGCTGTAAGTTTAATCTCCAAATTGTTAAGCTTTGCAGCCTGTTCTTTGGCGTTATCGATTTCTTTTTTCTCTTTGTAAGAACGTTGCTTTAAAGTTTCTTCCAAAACTTTTCTTGAAGAAGGAGTTGCCAGTATGGCAGCACCCTGAGGAATCAAGAAGTTTCTGCCGTACCCGGGTTTAACGGTTACAACATCATCTTTGAATCCAAGGTTTTCAACGTCTCTTTTTAGTATCAATTCCATAATAGCCCCTTTTTATTTTAGTAAATCGCCAACATAAGGCATTAATGCTAAGTGACGAGCACG
>JBAVJE010000314.1:0-3200 GCA_049687615.1 Salinimicrobium sp.
GTCTTAAAACCGCCTTTAAAATATGTTTTAACGTTTAAAAGTCCCAGGTCACATGCCCGTCATTTAAAACATCATGAACGTAACCTCCTTCAGTCAAAAGAACAAAAACCAGGTAAATGATAAGAAAACCCGCAGTCCAGACCACAGCTCTTCGTAATCCTTTACTCTCACCCTCCATGTGCATGAATGCCCACACAATGTAGTAGGCTTTTACAAGGGTAAGGATAATAAATATCCAGTTGATCAATTTGAGATTGAAAATATATGTAAGCGTAAGAAAGTCAGGTTTAACAATCCCAAAGATAACCTCAACGATAGTAATGATTGATAGAATCACAAAAACCGTCCAAATTCTTTTTGCATTTGATTCGTGGTGATGAGTTGTATCGTGCGCCATTTTTGTTAGTTTCTCGATTATACCAAATAGAAGAATGTAAATACGAACACCCAGACGAGGTCTACAAAGTGCCAATATAATCCTACTTTTTCCACCATTTCATAGGAACCTCTTTTTTGGTAAGTTCCAAGAAGGACATTGAAGAAGATAATCAGGTTGATTACCACTCCTGAAAAGACGTGGAACCCGTGAAAACCGGTTATAAAGAAGAAGAAATCGGCAAAAAGCCTGTTTCCATATTCGTTGTGATGAAGGTTTGCTCCTTCTACTATCCCAGTAGCGTCATTTTTAAGTCTTTTAAGGGATTCCTGCCTGCTAAACACCAACTTTTCTCCGGTTTCGGTCAATTCCTGACTCCTTATAAGAAGATCGGGATTAGCTTCAAAACTTTTTACGACATCTGCCACCTGGTAAGACGGCAAACTGCTGCTACCATCGAGAAACCAAATTCCGTTAGATTTGTCATGTTCTGTTCTTTCTTGAGCAGAAGCTTCGACAAAAGAGGAAAGCGCCACCTGGTCTCCATCAGAATTAACTACCTGAAGAATATTCCCTCCCTTGGTTTCGATAGCACCGTGACTACCCTGGATAAAAGTAGACCATTCCCACGCCTGCGAACCAAGGAAAACTAAACCTCCAATAATGGTGAGGAGCAGGTAAGTTGTAACCTTCGCTTTTTTCATTTGCTTTCCTGCATCTACAGCCAAAACCATGGTCACAGATGAGAAGATAAGAATGAAAGTCATAAAGGCCACATAGTACATTGGTGCCTCTACTCCGTGTAAAAAAGGAACGTGAGTAAAGACCTCATCTGCAATAGGCCAGGTATTTGAAAATTTAAACCTTGCAAAACCATAACTCGCCAAAAAGGCCGAGAAGGTAAGCGCATCGGATAAAATGAAGAACCACATCATCATTTTCCCATAGCTTGCCTTTAACGGTTCGTTTCCTCCGCCCCAGGTTTTTCCTTCGGTACCTGTTCTAGTAACAGTAGCTTCCATAGAAAGAGTTTGAATTTAAGTATTCGCCAAAAATAACTATTTTATTTATCTAAAGAAATATAAAAAGAAAAACAGGTAAATCCACAGGGCATCGACAAAATGCCAATAAGTCGCACCAAGCTCTAAACCAAGGGTTTGACCGGGGTAATACTTCTGTTTAAAATGTTTATAAATTAGGACAAAAAGGACCACAATCCCTCCCACAAGGTGGGCTAAATGCGCCAAAACCACAACATAAATGAAAGAAGTTGTGACCGTACTTTCACTTCCTGTAAAATAATATCCACTCTCTATAAGCTCGCTAAAACCTCTAAATTGCAGAAAAATAAAAAATCCTGCCAGGCCTAACGTTGCCAACAAAAAAGCGGTTGCACTGCTTCTATTCTCTTTTTTTATAGCTTTTTCAGCAAGAAATATTGTAATACTACTCAACAATATACAAATTGTGCTCCAATAAAATGCTGAAGGCAATTCCAGGTTCATGATCCAGTCGGGACGGTTCTTACTCACTACATAAGCACTGGTAAGCCCTGCAAACATCATTACCATACTAATGATCCCGAACCAAAGCATCATTTTCTTCGCTCTAGCTAGTTTATATTGATCGGGGCCCTGTGTTAAATCCATACACGAATTAATTTATCTAATACATATATTATTTGCAGCAGCGTAATGTACGAAACGCTTGCTAACATAAGTTTTTTTGCCGATTTCCCATCCCTGTTCTTGTAAAGCTTTAAAGCATGGTAAAGCATTACCAGCCCCAGCAACAACACCAGTATGGCAGAAACAGGAGTGATATAAAGTTTGCCGGTCAATCCAAAAGCGGGAATGAGTGAAACCAAAATGGTCCAGACAGTATAAAGTACAATTTGAACAGCGGTACCCTTGTCTTTCTTCCCGGTAGGAAGCATGAAAAATCCACCTTTTTTATAGTCATCATAAAGCCACCATCCCAGCGCCCAAAAATGTGGAAATTGCCAAAAGAACTGCACCATAAAAAGTGTTCCCGGTTCAATTCCAAAATTCCCTGTTGCCGCCACCCAGCCCAACATAAATGGGATAGCCCCGGGAAAAGCACCTACAAAAACCGAAAGTGGTGTCTTTGTCTTTAATGGCGTATAGACACTCACATACAAAAAGATGCTTATCGCACCAAACATTGCTGTTCTCGGGTTAATGAGGTAGAGGATCACCAGCCCTAAGATGGTAAGAGCGCTGGCTATGAAAAAGGCCATATTTACAGACATTCTTCCCGAAGGCACGGGACGATTCCTGGTGCGGTCCATCAAAAGATCCAGATCTTTTTCCAGGATTTGATTATAAGCATTTGAAGCTCCAACCAGACAGTAACCTCCTACTCCAAGCATGACTACGGTGAGCAGATCAATTGAGTCTGCGCCCAGAAAATAACCGGCCACCGATGAAAAGACCACGCTAATGGCCAGTCTCATTTTGGTGAGCTCCTTTAAATCTGAAATAATGGAAATCGATGCAGTATGTACACGGGTGTTGTCCAAACAGGGAAAAATTTTGTGGCGCAAAGATAGCCCTTAATTACTTTTTCACAAGGATCCAAAAAAGATAATTTTGGAACAGCTTCAGAAAAACTAACTGAAAATCAACTTTTTGAGAAACTAATAATCGAAATACCAGTTAAAAATATCGGTCCTTAAGCCAATATTTAGCCAGTAGGTAGTATTGCTAAAAGTACTTAAGGTATCCACTTGGGGATCAAAGTTGCGGTAAATAAAACTTCCGAAGAATTTTAAATTAGTCGCAGGATTTACGATGTACCCAAC
>JBAVJE010000315.1:0-18368 GCA_049687615.1 Salinimicrobium sp.
ATATATTATTTCGACTACAGCTCAGATAACTTCACCACCTATACAAAATTATTCTTCAATTGAATATGACGCAGCAAGTCAAAATTGGGATATTGCGATAGATGAGAATGGAATAATATACGCCGCAAACAATCAAGGCCTTTTATCTTATGATGGTCAACGTTGGGAACTATTTCAACTAAAGTCGGGATCTGTAATACGTTCGGTTCTACCACATCGTGGGCGTATTTATACAGGTTCCTATCAAGAATTTGGGTACTGGTCTTATAACGAAAAAGGTGAAATGCATTACACTTCACTCATGCCTTTACTGAAGGATTACACCTTAAAAAGTGAGGAATTCTGGGAATTAATTTCTTTTAAGAATGCCATTTATTTCAGATCCTTTGGAGCTATCTACAGGTATAAAAATGAGACTATAGAAGTAGTCAAAAATGTTATATCTAATAAAATGATCGTTTATAACGACCGGCTTTTAATAGCTGTCGGGAAAGAAGGCTTGTTTTATCTTGACCCTGACGGCAGCTTTGAATCACTTCCCAATCAGGAAATATTAGCAGGAAAGAGAATTTTGGATTTGGAAGTAGTTGGCAAAGATCTATTTATTGGCACCCGCGACAGACTTTATAAATTTAACGGAACCCGCTGTGTAATCTATAACAATGAGAAAATAAATAATCTCCTGGCAGCATTCGAATTCAATCACATACAGAAATTTGGAAATAATGAACTACTTCTGGCAACCCAGAGAAATGGAATTCTGCACCATAATTTGGAAGAAGGCAGTACAGTTATTTACAACAGGGAAAGTGGTCTTCAAAACAATACAGTTTTGGCAATGGCCGAAAGAAACGGCAAGATCTGGCTGGGACTGGATAATGGGATCGATAAGATCGACCTGTCCTCCCCAATAAAATTTTTTACTGATTATACCGGGGAATTGGGAGCAGTCTATGATCTGGCTTTTTTTAACCATCATCTTTATGCTGCCAGTAATACTGGTGTCTATAGATTAAATGACGATGGAATTAAAATGGTGAAAGGCGCACAGGGACATTCCTGGAATCTGGAAGTATTTGACAATACCCTTTACAGTAATCACAATTTGGGAACTTTTAAAGTGATTGAGGACAAATTTAAAGTTGTTGAAAATAGAACTGGAAGTTTTCAAATAAAGCCTACCAAAAAAGATAAAGACACGTACTTCATTGGAAATTATACTGGAATCAGTGTGTATAATTCCACTACACAAAAACTTAAGGAACTTCCGGGTTTAAATTTCCCGGTGAAGAAAATTCTTTTTGATGGACCATCCACCATATGGGCTGAACACGCTAACGAAGGGGCGTACCGTATTGGTCTTAATGAGAAACAAGACGACATCACCTTTGTCGACAAAATAGGGAAGGATGACGAAGATTTATATGACAGGTCTAAAATCTTTATGATCAATGGCCAGATAGCCATTTTAAAAAATGAAAAATGGTACAGATATAATAAATTCAGAGATAGTCTTGAAGTGTTCGAGGAACTCACAAGATTTAAAAATCATGAGTTATTGCTGGAAGATGAATTGGGCTTTTGGTTTGTCGATAAAGGCAACAATTCAATTAAGTTCACAAATTTCAGAAAAACTAATATCGATATTAGTTTTAAAGAATTGAATATGCGTACAGTAAGAGATAATGAAGCTTTGATCAAGGTAAAGGACTCTATTTATTATCTCACCATGAAAGATGGTTTTGCAAGGATTAATTTAGACGAATTGATCGCCTCGCGGCAAAAAGTTAACCTAAGAAAACCTATAATAAAAGGCGTTCATGATATAAAGCGGCGATATGAATTGACAGGCACCCCTGAAATTCCCCATAAAAATGCGCGCAAGTTAACCTTCCTTGCCGGATTGCCTGATTCTGGAGCGGCAGAACTTCATTATGAATTGCTTGGGGAGCAAAAAATGCATGGAATAATTGAGAATGGAAAGCTAAGCTTTCAGAATTTGTCCCAAGGTGAATATCAACTTAACTTATTCGCCCAAGGGCCTCAGGGTATTTCCTCACCTATTACCAGTTTTAAATTCAAGGTAGGCTCTCCGTGGTATTTTTCAAACCTCATGATAATGGTTTATATATTGCTGGGGATGGGTATGATTGGAATTATTTTTATTTATAATAAACGGAAACTTCAAAGGCATCAAACCCTTCTTGAGCATCGTCTTGAAAGAGAACATCAGGAAAGGATTGATAAATTGGAAAAAAAGAAACTCAGGGACGAGATAATGCTTAAGCGGAAAGAGCTGGCCAATACCACAATGATGGCTGCTAAAAAAAATGAGGTTTTAATGGATATTCAGGGTGAACTAAATAAAGACAAAGATAAATTCTCGAACCAGTACCGCTTAAAACACATCATGAACAAGATAAACCAGGCTATCAGGAATAAGGATGAATGGCAGGTTTTCGAAACTAATTTCAAAGAGGTTCATGAAGATTTTTCAAAAGACCTGCTCGAAAGCTTCCCTAATTTAACTAGTAAAGACCTCAAGCTGTGCTCCTATCTAAAAATGAACCTGACCTCCAAAGAAATTGCACCACTTATGGGCAAGTCGGTGAGAGGCGTAGAAGTACATCGGTACAGGCTTAGAAAAAAAATGGAACTGGACAATCAGGAAAATCTTTCTAATTTCCTGATTAAAAATTTCTAATTTCCGAGAACAAAGTCTTAAATAGTTCAAATTACACTACAACATCACTACATCATACGTCTTAATTAACATTTTTAATTACTTCATTAATATTATAAATGACTAATTTTAAGGAGTTTAACGCTGAATTTGCACTGAAGTAATAGTTATGTACTAAATCGTTTGCGGCAAACTGCCTCCCGGCCGTACTTTCGGTACAAATTCATAAATATCCGATCGTATGAAAAATAACTTACTTTTAATTTTCGCATTTCTGATCTTAAATCCAGTCTTCGCCCAAGTGAGCAAAACTATCACAGGACAAGTTTTGGATCCTCAGGGATTGCCACTGCCGGGAGCAGAAGTAAAAGTGGTGGATAAACCCACTTTTGACGTAACTGATTTTGACGGGAATTTCACTCTAGAAAATGTAGAGGCGGGTGATGTATTCCGCGTAACATTTTTAGGGTTTAAGGCACAGGAGTTCCCTATAGGCCAGGAAAACGAATACATTGTTACCTTGCAGGAAGATGCTGCTCAACTAAGCGAAGTTGTAATTGTGGGGTACGGTACTCAACAAAAACAAGATATTACGGGTTCTATAGCTGTAGTAGATGGAGAAGCAATCAGCAAACAACCCAACGTTAACGCATTAAGTTCCGTTCAGGGAAAAGTAGCCGGGGTATCCATCACCAATTCCGGAAGACCGGGATCTTCTCCAAATGTGAGAATTCGCGGGGTGGGAAGTGTGAGCAATGCCAATCCGCTATATGTGGTAGATGGTGTACTTACAGATAATATTGACTACCTCAACAGTTCAGATATTAAAAGCCTGAATATTCTCAAGGACGCTTCCAGTGCAGCTATCTACGGAATAAGGGCTGCCAACGGGGTTATCGTAATTGAAACTAAAAGTGGCCGGGGAGAAGGTGTTTCCGTTAGTTATGATGGATATGTAGGTTTCAAAGATGTTACTAATATTCCGGACCTGGTAAATGCTGACCAGTATATAGAGCTTTACAATGAAAAACAATCTTTTGAGGGAGCTACAAATTTTCTGGACCCCAACGATTTTTCAGGTGATACCAATTGGTTTGATGAAATCCTGAAGGATTCTCCAATGTTAACCTCTCATAACGTCTCTGTGGCTGGTTCTACTGAAAAAACCAATTACTATATGGGATTGGGGTATTTCAGTGAAGAAGGAATCCTGAATGCCGGAAAGGGCATAAATTCAGGAAATGATTTTACCAGGATTACAGGTAGGCTTAACCTTGATACAGATCTTAACGATTATTTTTCCGTTGGTGGTTCTGTAGCATATACTACTTCCCGAAGCAATGATACTGAGGAGCCATTTTATCAGGCGTATATCGCTCCTCCGTTATTCAGTCCTTTTAACACAGATGGGTCCTATGGTTCACCGGAAACCGTCGGTAACTTTGCTAACCCACGTGGATCCCTGGATTTCTTCCGGGGAAAATCAAAAGGAAAGAGAATACTGGCTAATGTATATGCCGAAATAAACCCTATAAAAAGTATTAAGTACAAAATAAGTTTTTCCGGAGATAATTCAGAAACACGAGCTTTTGCTTATACACCAGAATATCGCATAAGTTCCAGTCAGGGTTCTGATCTTAGTAGTTTAAGAAGAAATAATGCCGAAACTGAAAACTGGTTATGGGAAAACACAATAACCTGGGATGAAACCTTTGGTAAGCATGACCTTACCTTACTGGGAGGTTTTTCCAGAGAAGAACGATCTTTCTATAAATTGGAAGGCTCGGCTAATGGAGTTGATTTCAACGGGAATGATGCCGTTCTCTATCTTGACTTAGGAGATGTAGATTCAGAATCCGTAAATGACGAAGGTTCAAAAACTCGTTTTGAATCTTTCTTTGCCAGATTACAGTACAAATTTGATAATAAGTACTTATTCAATGCCACTGTTCGGCAGGATGGATCCTCTAGTTTTCCATCAGAAAACAACACCGAAGTATTCCCTTCTGTTGGTTTAGGTTGGATCATCTCTAATGAAGAATTTTTAACTGAATCTACTATTATCAATACTTTAAAAATAAAGGGTAGCTGGGGTAGGTTAGGTAATGCAAGTGTTCCACGAGGATTTGATATTACTGCAACAAACCCTGATATTTACTTTTTTGGAGAGCGATCTGCAATAAGCCGTAGCATAAGTGAGTTCTCAGATCCAAGTATTTTTTGGGAAATCGTAGAAGAATATGACTTCGGGGTTGAATTTGATTTAATTGAAAATAAATTGTCAGGAGAGATCAATTATTATAATCGAGAAACGCAGGATGCCGTATTTAGCATTACTCAGTTGGCCTCTTCTGGAGCCACAAATACGAACCTGCTTACAAACTCAGGTAGTTTTAAAAATTCTGGAGTAGAAGTCTCTCTTAATTGGTCAAACGAGGTAAATGACGATTTTAGCTATAACGTCTATGGGAACGCTACGACCATCTCAAACGAGATCACAGATATTATTGGTGCCTCATTCTTAAACACCGGTCCGGGTCTTTTTGGAAACCCTATCATCAGGCTTGAAAAAGGTGCCGAAATAGGTTCTTATTATGGGTATCAGGTAGACGGAGTTATCCAAACTCAAGCAGAAGCTGATGAACTGGGTTCAAGAGTTGGAGCCTTTAAATTTGCCGATCTAAATGGTGACGGGGTAATTGGAGAAGATGACAAAACATTTCTGGGAAGCCCAATACCTGACTTCACTTATGGATTTGGTTTTAATATCGAATATAAGAGAATTGACTTCAGTATGGACTTTCAGGGAGTTGTGGGTAATGAGATCTATAACTTCAATCGCAACTCGAGATTTGGAAATGAAAGCTGGGATTTAGATTTTTATGAGAACCGATGGACTCCTGGAAGTCAGGTTAACGATTATCCCGCACCTAATTCAGACCAAAACTCATCCAGACCAAGTTCATTTTATGTAGAAGAAGGAGATTATTTCCGAATCAGGAATATACAATTAGGTTACTCCATTCCGGGCGAAATAGTGGGAGAAAACACTTTATGGGAAAACCTCAGAATTTATGTGAATGCTCAGAACCCGCTCACTTCCTTTAAGTATAATGGTTTTTCTCCCGAAGTCAACGGTGGAAATGTTGTAGAATCGGGAATTGACAGGAATGTTTATCCATTATCTGCCACTTACAATTTAGGTTTAAAAGTAAATTTCTAATCTGAATTCCATTTATCAACAAATGCATTCTTTAAAAATAAAAAGATGAAAAAAATATTAATAACTTTTAGTTTTATCGCTTTGTTTTCGTGCACTAAGGATTTTCTGGAAATTCCTTTAGAAGACAGCACGCCGGCAGAAGAATTTTTCGTGTCACAGGAAGATGCTACGCAGGCGGTTAACGCAATTTATAATCACCAGTTAGATTGGTTAACCTCGGCATTCGCTCCTTTAGCAATTACTCAAATAACCTCAGATGATTCTGACAAAGGAAGTAATCCTGGAGATGCTGCATTCCTAAATGATTTTAGCAATTTCACCTTCAATTCATCTGCATTCATCCTTAATGATTACTGGACAGGTCAATTTAGAGGAATAAATTTAGCCAATCAAGTGCTAACGAATGTTCCAGGTATCGAAATGGATGAAAGCTTAAAGGCACGTCTATTGGCCGAAGCGAAATTCTTTAGAGCCTATCACTACTTCAACCTTGTTCGCACTTTTGGAGGAGTACCCATCTATGACGGGTTGCCGGCAGATGGGATATATAACATTCCAAGAAATACAAAAGAAGAGGTTTATGCTTTTGTGAAGCAGGATCTTACAGAGGCGGCCCAGGTTCTTCCTGCATCTTACGGGATAGATCAACTAGGACGGGTAACCGCGGGTGCTGCGAAGGGGCTTTTAGCTAAAGTTCATATGTACCAATCAGAATGGGGTGAGGTCTTAACCTTAACCCAGGAAATAAGTGGAATGGGTTATTCTCTTTATGACGATTATTACCAGCTTTTCCGTTGGCAGAATGAATACAATTCTGAGATAATTTTTGCAATTCAGTCAACTGCCGATGGAAATTGTGAATCCTCATCACAGTACGGGCAGGTTCAGGGAGTGCGTGCTCAATTTGGCTGGGGTTTCAACTCACCTTCAGAAGACCTGGTTGCCGCTTATGAAGACAATGATGTGCGAAAAGACGCTACAATTCTGTTTGTTGGGGAAACAACTCCGGAAGGCGATTTAATTACTGCAGGTAATGATCCTTCCAACCCAACTAGATATAATCAAAAAATTTATGTTTCCTCAGAAAATTATCGAAGGAACAATTGTGCTGAAAATGCAGATTCAAACATAATCATCTTACGTTACGCCGAAGTACTTCTTATGAATGCGGAAGCTAATCTTGAACAGGGTAACTATGATGCCGCATTAGAAAGCTTAAATGAAGTACGAAACCGGGCAGAACTGGATGATCTCACTTTTGAAAGTGAAGACCAGTTAAGAAGGGCTATCTGGCATGAAAGAAGAGTTGAATTAGCACAGGAAGGAGACCGGTTTTTTGATCTTGTTAGACAAGGCAGAGCGGCAGAAGTATTTCAAGCGCTGGGTACTCAATTCACAGCCGGTGTAAACGAAATATTTCCTATCCCTGCTAATCAAATTTCTTTGAGTAACAATGTTCTGGTCCAAAACCCGGGATACTAATCATTTGATTAGGTAAAAATATGCTGCACTTTTTGGTGCAGCATATTTTTATCAAAATTTATACTTCGTAATGAATTTTATTCCCAGAATTTTCTACTTCATTGCAGTCGTTGCTGTCATGCAGTCCTGTAGTGAAAAACCGAATGACAACCAAAAAGGACAGGCCTCAGGTATTGCTGTTCGTGGAAATGACATTCCGGAAGAAGCGCTTCTGGACACTGTTCAAAAACAAACCCTAAAATATTTTTGGGATTATGCCGAACCCAATTCGGGCATGGCCCGTGAACGCTTCCATCCAGACGGGAACTATCCTAAAAATGATGCTCATGTGGTAACTACAGGCGGTTCCGGCTTTGGATTAATGGCTATAGTAGTAGGGATGGAAAGAAATTTTATACCCAGAGATTCTGCAGTAGCACGGCTGGATCGAATTGCCGATTTTCTGGATAATACTACCCGCTTCCATGGAGCCTGGCCGCACTGGATCAACGGAGAGACCGGCGAAACCCAGGCCTTTGGACGAAAAGATAATGGCGGTGATATAGTAGAAACTTCTTTTTTAGCACAGGGTTTTCTGGTGGTGAGGGAATACCTGAAAAGCGGTTCCGAAGGAGAAAAAGCAGTGGCTCAAAAATATGATGAACTATGGGAGGGTATCGAATGGAATTGGTACACTAACAACAAAGACGGGATCTACTGGCACTGGTCACCCGATTATCAGTGGGAAATGGATTTTATGATAGAGGGTTACAACGAATGTCTCATCACTTATGTGCTGGCCGCCTCTTCAATTAATCATGCCATTGATCCGGATGCTTACCATAAGGGATGGGCCCGCAGCGGTAATATCACTACCAATGCGGAAGCCTACGGACTCCCTTTGATCCTGAAACATAATACCAGCGGAGATAAAGGTGGCCCGCTATTTTGGGCTCACTACTCCTACCTCGGGCTAAACCCAAAAGGTTTGTCAGACAAATACGCAAATTACTGGAATCTCAACGTGAATCATACGCTTATAAATTATGAGTATTGCCAGGAAAATCCGAAGAATTTTGAGACTTACGGTCCAAATTCCTGGGGGCTTACTGCCAGTTATACTCGCAATGAAGATGACGGGATTGGTTATGCCGCACATTCTCCAGACAACGACCATGGCGTGGTTTCCCCAACTGCGGCTGTTAGCTCTATTCCATATACACCCGAAAAATCAATGCAGGCCATGAGATATTTCTATACCGACCTGAAGGATCTTCTATGGGGCCCGGCAGGATTTTACGATTCTTTTAGTTTCGAAGGTAAGCCCTGGGTGGCAAAGCAATACCTGGCGATCGACCAGGGGCCAATGGTGGTTATGCTAGAAAATTATAGGACAGGCCTTATTTGGGACCTTTTTATGGGAGCTCCAGAGGTACAGAATGGCCTGGATAAACTCGGGTTTAATTTTAAGTAAGTACCATGAAAACAAAGATCTTCTATTTATTTCTGGCCTTGTTGTATATACTATTGATGCTTCCGCTTTCACTCCACTCACAGGAACAAGAAGGGTTTAAAAAGGAACATTTTATCAACAACAAGGACACGCTCAATTATCGGGTGCTTTTTCCGGAAAATTTCACGGAAACAAAAAAATATCCAATAGTGCTTTTCCTTCATGGAGCCGGAGAAAGAGGTGCCGATAATGAGGTGCAATTGACCCATGGCAGTAGCTTGTTCCTGAACCCTGAGAACCGGAAGAATTTTCCTGCCATCGTACTTTTTCCGCAGTGCCCACAGGACGATTATTGGGCAAAAGTGGAAGTTAACCGCGATGTAAAACCTTTTGAATTTAATTATAAGAACGAGGAGGAGCCTACCAATGCCCTACGATTGGCGATGGCTCTTCTGACTTCTTTTACAAATAAAGAATATGCTGATACGAACAGGATCTATGTAGGAGGCCTGTCTATGGGCGGAATGGGAACTTTTGAGATCATCTCCCGAAAACCTGATTTGTTTGCCGGCGCATTTGCCATTTGTGGAGGTGCAAATCCTGAAATTGCCGAAGCCTATCCGAAGGCTTTCAATATTTGGATCTTTCACGGTGAAAAAGATGATGTGGTGCCGCCCGAGTTTTCTAAAACGATGGCTAGGGAGATAAATTCCCATGGAGGGAACGCTAAACTATCGCTTTATCCAAACGACAACCATAACAGCTGGGATTCAGCTTTTTCTGAACCCTATCTGCTACCATGGTTGTTCTCTCAGAACAAAAATGAATAGATTGATTTATGGAAGGATTTAAAAATTTACTTAAGGGAGCAGCTTTACTGTTAAGTGCCGTAGTCTATTCCCAGGAAGTTGTACCACAAACTTATATTAATCCCCTGGATATAGATTATTCTTATATGGTCTATAATTCAAGTAAGAATATTTCCTACCGTTCAGGTGCAGATCCGGCGGTAATTGAGTATCAAGGCGAATATTTCATGTTCGTTACTCGTTCTTTTGGTTATTGGCATTCTACAGATCTTATCAACTGGGATTTCATAAAACCGAAGCAATGGTATTTTGAGGGGTCTAACGCACCAACCGCTTTTAATTACAAAGATTCCCTGGTATACTTTGCAGGCGATCCCGCCGGTTATGGAAGTATTCTTTACACCGATGATCCTAAAACCGGTAAATGGACACCTACTGCCTCAATTACCAACAATATTCAGGATTCTGAATTATTTATTGATGACGACGGGAAAACTTACCTGTATTGGGGCTCGTCAAATGTACATCCCATTAAAGTGAAAATGCTGGACAGGGCCGACAGATTTCTTGAGACAGGCGTGGAAAAAGAACTTATTAATCTGAAGGAAGAAGAACACGGCTGGGAGCGCTTTGGTGAGAATAATTATCATCCAACCTTAAAGGAAGGATACATGGAAGGAGCTTCTATGACCAAACACGATGGTAAATACTATTTGCAATATGCGGCACCGGGCACTCAATTTAATGTATATGCAGATGGTGTTTATGTAGGCGAAACACCCTTAGGTCCCTTTAAGTATTTGAAAAACAACCCCATGAGTTTCAAGCCGGGCGGATTTACAAACGGGGCCGGTCATGGTATTACAGTAAAACAAACCAACGGGCAGTACTGGCATTTTGCCACCATGGCGCTGGCTTCCAACTCCCATTGGGAACGTCGCCTGAGCATGTTCCCTACTTATTTTGATAATGATGGCCTAATGTATACCAACACCAGTTATGGGGATTATCCTCTGTTCGGTCCCGACCATCCAACCAAAGCAGGGCAGCATACTGGCTGGATGCTACTCTCCTACAAAGGAGAAGCGACGGTTTCTTCATCAAAATTGCAGGTTAGAAAAAGTACTGCGACCGATGGCGAGTTCGATATTACCGAAATGCCTTTGGAAAAAAACAATGAGGGTGAATTTGTTTCGAAGTTACTTACAGATGAAAGTCCGAAATCTTTCTGGGTTGCTGAAGCCAATGATGATAAACAATGGATTAAGATAGAAATGCTTAACCCCGGAAATATTTATGCTTTTCAATTGAACTTTCATGATGAGGAATCGGGAATTTATACCCGAACCGAAGGCCTGCGTCACCGGTTTACATTAGAGGTTTCAGAGAACGGTAAAAACTGGAAAACCATTGTGGACCGAAGTAATAGCTATGAGGATGCACCCAATGCTTACATTCCTCTTAACGAACCGGTAAAAGGAAAATACGTGCGCTATAAAAACGTGAAAGTCCCGGGAGAAAATCTGGCTTTATCCGAAATCCGGGTTTTTGGGAAAGGTCTAGGTGAAATACCTGCGATGGTGCAAGGATTTACGGTAACTCGTGAGGAAGACAGAAGAGATGCTTCCTTTAAGTGGGAACCGGTGAAAGGTGCTCAGGGCTACAACATTCGCTGGGGCATTGCACCTGATAAATTATACCAATCCTGGTTGATTTATGATGTTAATGAGCATTTTATGCGCAATCTCGATAGGGATACGAAATATTACTTCAGTATCGAAGCATTTAATGAAAATGGTATCTCGGGCAGAACAGAGGTTCTCGAGGTGAAATAAAGAAAAACGAAATACAAATTTTTAAAGTTCTAATAAGATGAGAAATTTTAATCTTTCAATCGCAGTCCTGTTTTTTATGGGGCTGTCATATCTCCAGGCACAGGAAAGAATTCCGCAGGTAGAAGCACTACTGGAAAAAATGACCCTGGATGAAAAAATTGGGCAACTCAACCTGCTTACTCCCGGTGGGGGAGTAGCTACAGGCTCTGTGGTGAGTGAAGGTGTAGAATCTAAAATAAAAGCCGGAAATGTTGGTGGTGTTTTTGGTGTGTCGAGCCCCGAAAAGGTGAGACAGGCACAAAAATTGGCCGTTGAAAATTCACGACTGGGAATACCCTTACTTATAGGGGCAGATGTAATTCATGGTTATAAAACCACTTATCCAATTCCGCTGGGGCTGGCTTCCAGCTGGGATATGCAATTGATCAAGGAGGGAGCCCAAATGGCAGCAAAAGAAGCTACCGCAGATGGTATTAACTGGAACTTCTCACCTATGGTGGATATCGCTAGAGATCCCAGATGGGGGCGTATCGCAGAAGGAGCAGGTGAAGATCCATATCTTGGGTCTCAGATAGCCAAAGCCGTGGTGCAGGGTTATCAGGGCGAAGATCTTAGCCTTCCTAATACCATGATGGCAACGGTAAAACATTTTGCCCTATACGGCGCACCCGAAGCTGGAAGGGATTATAATACAGTTGACATGAGTCGCCTTAAAATGTTCAACGAATACCTTCCCCCTTATAAAGCTGCAATAGACGCTGGAGTAGGGAGTGTAATGTCATCTTTCAATGATGTAGACGGTATTCCTGCCTCCGGTAACAAATGGCTTTTAACAGATCTTCTGCGCGAAAGATGGAAATTTGACGGATTTGTTGTTTCAGACTACACATCGGTCAACGAAATGATCGCTCACGGCATGGGTGATTTGCAGGCTGTTTCAGCTTTGGCTATAAATGCCGGATTGGATATGGACATGGTGGGAGAAGGATTTCTAACCACCCTGAAAAAATCTGTAGAAGAAGGAAAAGTTTCCGAAGAACAGATCACGAAAGCAGCGAGAAGAATTCTTGAAGCCAAGTATAAAATTGGGCTACTGGATGATCCATACCTATATTCAGATGAAAGCAGACCTGAAAAAGATATATTAACAGAAGAGAACAGAAGTTTGGCCAGAAAAGCTGCGACCAGATCTTTCGTACTTCTGAAAAAGCATAATAATACCCTGCCTTTGGCTAAAGATGCTAAAATCGCCCTGGTTGGTCCATTGGCAAATAATAAAAATAATATGCTGGGTACCTGGGCACCAACAGGAGATTCGCAGTTGTCGATTCCAATTCTTGAGGGGCTTAAAAATATAGCGCCAAACGCAAAGATCACGTATGCGAAGGGGGCTAATATTTCGAATGATACCACATTTGCCAAAAAGGTGAATGTTTTTGGTCAAAGAATTCAAATTGCCGATGAGTCTCCTGAAAACTTGCTTAAAGAAGCCCTTGATCTTGCGAATGCTTCAGATGTTATCGTTGCTGTAGTGGGAGAAGCTACTGAAATGAGCGGGGAAGCGGCCAGTCGTACCGATATCACTATTCCCGATAGCCAGAAGAAATTGATCAATGAACTGGCAAAAACAGGTAAGCCTGTGGTTCTTGTTCTAATGAGCGGAAGACCACTGGATATTTCAGAAGAAATGGCGCTGCCTGTTAGTATTCTTCAGATCTGGCATCCCGGTGTAGAAGCAGGAAATGCGGTTGGTGACGTTTTATTCGGGGACTATAACCCTTCCGGAAAACTGACTATTACCTGGCCAAGAAGTGTGGGGCAGATCCCTATTCATTACCGTATGAAAACCACCGGAAGACCCGCGCCTGAGTCAGGTGAATTTCAGAAATTCAAATCCAATTATCTAGACTCTCCTAATAGCCCGCTATTGCCTTTTGGATATGGTTTAAGTTATACTACTTTTAAATACAGTGATGTAAAGGCCAATACTGAAAAGCTGGATGCCGATGGATCTGTCGAACTTAGCGCTACCGTTACCAATACCGGAAATTACGACGGCGAAGAGATTGTGCAGCTATACATGCGCGATGTGGTAAGAAGTGTTACCCCTCCGGGGAAAGAGCTTAAAGCTTTTCAGAAAATAGCTCTTAAAAAGGGAGAATCTAAAACGGTAACTTTTACTATTACTCCCGAAGATCTAAAGTTTTATAACTATGATATGGAATATGTAAATGAACCCGGTGAGTTTAAATTCTTTATAGCGGGAAGTTCAGACCATAAAATGACCGGTTCCTTTGAACTTAACGAGTAAGCTTGTATAATCAAAAATCTGTTTCCTGAAAATCTCTGAAACCACAGTCCTCATAGTGTTTGTGAGTAAAATGGCAACAGATATGGTGATAGCTGATATTAGCTGGAAGTAGGAAAAACCTAACCGGAAATATCATCTATGAAGAATAGATAATGAGAAACAGAATAATTCTGTAATGGTCTATAAAAAGATCGGTTTTATGAGTCGAGGACTCTTAAAACCGATCTGGAATGGGCATTTAATGAAACCGGTGTTTCTTTAAGAAGTGAAATATCAAAAATAGGAAGAGGTTTCAAAATTTTAGAATCATGAAGATCATAATAAATAATATCAAGCTGAAGCTATTTATATTGCTCTCCCTTCTCACTTTTTCCTGTAAAGAAGCCCGCGAGAAGGAAAAACAGCAGGAGCCAAAAAAGCCAAATATCGTATTCATTATGACCGATGATCATGCCGCACAGGCCATTAGTGCATATGATCATCCGCTAAGTAAACTGGCACCCACACCCAATATCGATCGTATCGCCACAAATGGAGCGAAGTTCAATGCGAATTTCTGTACCAATTCGATTTGTGGGCCCAGTCGGGCTGTGATCCTTACCGGAAAACACAGTCATTTGAATGGCTTTAGGATGAATGGAGATGTTTTTGACGGTTCGCAGCCCACCCTTCCCAAGTATCTTAAAAAAGCCGGTTACCGCACCGCGCTGTTTGGAAAATGGCATTTACACGGTCTTCCTGAAGGTTTTGATGATTGGAATATCCTGGTTGACCAGGGAAATTACTATAACCCCGATTTTATAAAAGGAAAAGATACTACCCGAATTGAAGGATACGCGACCGATATTATTACAGAGATGGGATTGGACTGGCTTAAGAAAAATGCCGGAGGCGGGCAGCCTTTCCTTTTAATGGTACAGCACAAGGCTCCACACCGAAACTGGATGCCGGCCTTAAGGCATCTTAAGCTATACGACAGCATAGAATTTCCACTGCCCGACACATATTTTACAGATCATAAAGGTTCTATCGCTTCCCAGGAGCAGCTGCAAACCATTTATGATGACATGTATGAAGGCCATGACTTAAAACTCAGCATAAAAAAAGGCAGCGATTCGCTGGCGCACAACCCCTGGAAGACAGATTTCGAGCGAATGACGCCTGAACAACGAAAGATCTGGAATGAGGCCTATCGTCCTAAAAATGATGCTTTCCACGAGGCAAACTTAAAAGGCAGGGAGCTGGCAATATGGAAGGGACAGAGGTATTTACACGATTACCTTGCTACTGTAGCTTCGGTGGATGAGGGCGTTGGAAAGATTTTGGATTATCTTGAAGATAATGGCCTTGCGGAAAATACGATCATTGTCTACACTACAGATCAGGGGTTTTACCTGGGAGAAAAAGGTTTTTTCGATAAGCGGTTCATGTACGAAGAATCTCTTTCCATGCCTTTGTTGATCCAGTATCTCAAAGAGATTCCCGCAGGGAGTGAAATAGATGCGCTTACCCAAAATCTCGATTTTGCACCTACTTTCCTGGATTTTGCCGGGGCTGAGGTCCCAGCTGGAATGCAGGGAAAATCAATGAAAGGTATACTGACCAATACAGAGGATGATAAAGATTTTCGAAATGCGATCTATTATCACTATTATGATTTTCCTGCTTTTCATATGGTGAAAAGGCACTATGGGGTTAGGACTGACAGGTATAAGCTCATGCATTTTTATGACGATATCGATCAATGGGAGATGTATGACCTGCAGGAAGATCCAAAGGAGATCCATAATATTTATGATGATCCGGCTTATGCCGAAATTCAGCAACAGCTGCATGAAACCTTAAAATCACTTCAAAAAAAATATCATGTAACCGATAAGGAGTTTGAACAAACACCCCCTCAAAAAATCGAACGAGCTTATCGCAATTTCGCCCGCATGGCAGACGATGATGTGAAGGATTATGAAGGTTATGTGAGGAAATACGGTTCTGGTAAGATTCCCAAAAAAGTCAAATAAGGATTATCTTATTCCGGTTTTGCCTTTTGCTCGGAAATAAACAGAGGTGTCAAAAATGTCATTTTTGACACCTCTGTTTATTGTATTCCTATTGTGCTATTGAAGGAGCCTTTTTAGGATTTGCCTTGGAATTTCAGGGAATCTTTCTGGAAAATCCCCAGGGATAGAAATGACTACTCAAACATATGAAGCTACAAAAAAGGGTTTTTGAGAGATGTTTTTGCTTCCCTTCTCTCTTGTTATTTGAAGACTTCTACTTGTAGCTGTTCTTTTTCAAGAAAAACCTCCTTAAAAAATTGAAAAACTTCTCCCAAATATTCGAACGGCATGCCCGAATGTTCGTGCCTTCCGCCTTCAAAGCTGTACAACAGGTATGGAGTTTTTAGCGCTCTTAACCGGTTAGCTATAGTTCTGGAGCCATCCAGCATTAGATAACCCGGTGCGTCGGGCTCACAGAGGTGGTGCGGAGCAGTTGCATATGGCACCAGGTTGTCTTCAGTTCCGTGGAAAAAGACTCCGGGAATGGCATTTTTGGGAGTAATGTAGCGGGCATCCACAATGGCCCCGGCGAGGGAGAATACCCCGTCAATATCAATAGATGCATATTTCTCAGGATCCTCGAACATGAGTCGGGAATTGTAAACTGCGTTGAGAACGGCTTCGGCACCGGCACTGCTGCCGCCCACGATGACCTTTTTAGGGTCTAGCCGGTACTTTTCTTTATTCTTCAGCAAAAACTGAACAGCATCCATAAAATCTTCAGCAGCTTTTTGAAAGGTCTCGATCTTTCCCGAAGCTTCATAATCACAGCCAAAAGATTGGCCTTTCCGGGTGAGGCGATAGGAGATCTGCACGGCTACGTAGCCTTTTTTTGCGGCTAATTGTGCGAACTTTACTTCTGCCTCGTTGGTGCGGGTGCCGCCGGCAAAACCGCCCCCGTGCATGAATACGATCAAAGGCCTGGTTTGAGTGGTATCATTCTTTGGCTGATAAACATCCAGCTTTAAGACCTCCCCATTTTTTATTGCGTATGTTTCTGTGACCGCTGTCTCAGCTTCAAAAATGTCATCAACGAAACGTTCTTGAGACGAACAAATAAACGATAGAAAGAGAAGGCTAAAGGTGAATAGGTAACGCATGATTTGTGGGATGAAATTAAAAAAAGTCTAAGATAAGTCTTATGATTTTCAGGTCTAAAGAGTGATTACAAAAATACATTTTCTGCTGCTAATTCTTCCAAAAAGACAACCTGAAAAAGCTTCAATAAAAAAAATCGACCTCTAAGGCAACCTTTTGTAACTTTCAGTCGTCTATGTAATAGAAAGTCTTTTGAAAAGCAAAGCAGGTGAAAGTAATTCAACTCTTTAAAAATGAGTCTCAGCTTATCAAACGTGCCGCGAAGAATAATCGCGAGGCGCAGCTGAAGCTTTATGAGCTGCATTCGGGCAAAATGTTGAGCATTTGCAGGCAATATGTGAAAGACCTTCACCACGCCGAAGAGGTGATGCTCAATGGCTTTTTCAAGGTGTTCCAGCATTTAAAGGATTTTAGGCATGAGGGCAGTTTTGAAGGCTGGATGAGACGGATCATGATTAGGGAAGCGATCTCATTTTTGAGAACACAAAAACATGTGGAATTTCAGGATGAGCGGATCGCCGAGACGGCAGAATTTTCAGATCCTTTTGTTTCTGAATTAAATGCGGCCCACATTCAGTCGTTTATTGACAGCCTGCCCGAAGGATACCGAATGGTCTTTGTGCTTTACGCGATCGAAGGATATAAGCATGCAGAAATTGCAAAAATGCTGAAGATCAATGAAGGCACCTCGAAGTCTCAGCTTTTCAAAGCGAGAAAGCTATTGCAGGAAAAATTACAAACAGAAAAAACTACAGGTTATGGAACCGGTAAAATTTGAAAAACAAGCCAGAGAGCAGCTGCAAAAGCGGGAGATCAAACCTTCGGCAGATAGCTGGGAAAGACTGGAGCAGCGACTGGATGGAAAGCAGGATGAAAAAGGTTTTAATCTTTGGTGGATAGGTGCTGTGGCAGCAGTAGCAGTGGTATTCTTCTTTCTGGGGACCTTTTTTGGAAACGATGAGGTGACGCAGCAAATTCCTGTTATAGTCGAAACAGCTTCGGAAGAAGCACAAGAAAAATTGCCACAAGAAAATGTGAGCACTCAAAAAGAGGAAATTCGGTTAGCTTCGGAAGAAGTAAAACCTGAACCGGAAAAAGTTCAGAAAATGAAACAAACACAGCAGCTTCCGCAGCAGAATTCACAAGAGGCTTTGGCAGTAGTTTCTGAAAAACCGGAAATGAAAACCCCTTCCGAAGAGACTTCAGAAATGGCATTTTCGGAACCTGAGAAAATCCAGGAGCAAGCTTCCGAAGAGAAAAAAATACCTTTAGAAGTGAATGATGCCGAGATAGAAGCCTTGCTGATGCTGGCTTCTGCAGAAATAGAAGCCGATCCTGCTTATGCTCAAAGTACCGTCAATGCGAAGGAGCTGCTCAACGAGGTAGAATATGAGCTGGAGGAGTCGTTTAGAGACAAAGTCTTTGAAGTGATTAAATA
>JBAVJE010000316.1:0-5227 GCA_049687615.1 Salinimicrobium sp.
CTTTTAAAGGAGCCTTTTTCAGAATAAGTCACGTTCCAATTAAATTAAAAAATAATTATGAGCAGAAAATATATTTGTATTCATGGCCATTTTTATCAGCCGCCAAGAGAGAATCCGTGGCTTAACAAAGTGGAGATGCAGGAGTCAGCCTATCCTTACCACGACTGGAATCACAGGATCAACGCCGAATGTTATATCAGGAATTCGGCTTCAAGGATTTTGGATGATGAAGGCCACATCAATGCGATCATGAACAATTACGCGTGGATGAGCTTTAATATTGGGCCTACGCTGCTGGCATGGATGGAGAACGAAGTTCCTAAAACTTATGAAGCTATCCTGCAAGCCGATAGAGATAGTATGGAGGCTTTTTCCGGTCATGGCGCGGCTTTGGCACAAGCCTATAACCATCTTATCATGCCTTTGGCCAATGATCGTGATAGAGAAACCCAGGTGATTTGGGGTATAGAAGACTTCAAATCCCGATTTAATCGTTTTCCTGAAGGGATGTGGCTGGGGGAAACCGCAGTTAACACAGCCAGTCTTGAAATGCTTGCAAAGCACGGAATAAAATTTACTATTCTTTCGCCTTATCAGGCTAAGCGCGTGCGTAAGATTGGGGAAAAGGAATGGAAAGATGCAACAGATGCAAAGATTGACACGAGGCGCCCGTATCTTTGTAAGCTGCCCTCCGGAAAAGAGGTCAGCCTTTTCTTTTATGATGGGCCCGCCTCACAGGGAGTTGCCTTTGAAGGGTTACTCAACGACGGAAAACGTTTTGCAGAACGCCTGGAAGGGCTTTTTTCTGAAGATGATGATTTGGAACTGGCCCATATAGCTACCGACGGGGAGAGTTACGGGCATCATCATAAGCTGGGAGAAATGGCACTTTCCTATTGCCTCCATTCTATTGAAGAGGATGAAGATTACAACCTGACCATTTACGGGGAGTTTTTAGAAAAGTTCCCTCCTGAATATGAGGTGGAAATTCGGGAAAATACATCCTGGAGCTGCTACCACGGGGTGGAACGCTGGCGCAGTGACTGTGGCTGCAACACTGGCGGCAACCCGGACTGGAATCAGAAATGGAGGGCCCCATTGCGGGAGACTTTTGATACGCTTAGAGAAAAGCTCATTACCCTCTACGAGAAGGAAATGAAGAATTATACTTCTGAGCCCTGGGAGGTAAGGAACAAGTATATTCAGGTGATCATCAATCGTAACAACGATAATGTTCAAAAGTTTCTGACAGAGAATTTTGGGGAGAAGCTTTCCGAAAATGACAATATCAAGCTGCTCAAGTTACTTGAAATGCAATATCACGCCATGCTCATGTACACCAGTTGCGGGTGGTTCTTCGATGAGGTGACCGGTATTGAATCTATGCAGGATATATTTTATGCCACGCGTGCTGTGCAACTGGCCGGAGAGCTGACCGGTGAGAATTTTGAACCCGAGTTTGCGGCGTCGTTAAAAAATATTCCGAGCAATTTACCAAAGTATGGCAACGCGTTCAAAGCCTATGAAGAGATTGTCAAACCAATGGAATTAGATATGATAAGGATTGGAGCCCATTATGCGATTTCTTCACTTTTTGAAGAATTTCCGGAGGAAATTTCCTTGTACAACTTTAGCGCGACTGTCAAGGCCAGCCATTTTTATGAAGGCGGTAAACAGAAGCTGGTGGTTGGTCGAACCGAGTTCCGGTCTGATATTACCTGGGAAAAAGTGGATATTTCATATGCGGTTTTGCACATGGGAGACCATCACCTGTTTGGAGGGGTAAGACCATTCATTAGTCCCGAGGCCCTGGAAGAGCTGCATAACCGGGTTGCTATGTTCTTTGAAAAAGGAAATGTCTACGAGATCTTCAATCTTATGGACTCCTATTTTGGAACACACAATTACTCTTTCTGGCATCTCTTCCGTGATGAGCAGCACCATATTATGGAACTCATCATGGAACGAAACCTTCGTGATACCGAAGGTGCAATGCAGCAGTTGTATGAGAATACTTATCCATTGCTGAAGACCTTGCAGGAGATCAACATGGTCGTACCCGATAGACTAAGGCTTGCGGTTGAAATGGCGGTAAACAATCGCCTTATCAAAGAGCTGAAGGAAAAAGATTTTGACCTTAGAAAAATTGAAAATCAAATCAAATCTGCAGAGGCTATCAATGTGGAGCTGGATCTTGTTACTCTAAACTTTCTTATGGAGCAGCGAATTACAAGTCTAATGTTACAGTTCGAAGATGATCCTGAAGACCTTAGCTTATTACTTTATATTGACGAAGTACTGAATCTTGTGGAGAAATCTGCCCTTAATCCCGAAAAATGGGAGGCGCAAAATATCGCCTTCAGTATAAAAGAAGATTGTTATGCCGATATGTTTGAAAGGAGCGAAGCCGGTAAGGAAGATGCAAAAGAATGGGTAACTGCCTTTCATGCGCTTGAAAAATCTGTGAATCTTGTGGTAGAATGAAAAATCCTGCAGCCACATATCGTCTTCAGCTTTCCCCTGATTTCACATTTGCAGACCTTGAAGAAATTTTAGACTACCTGGAAGAGCTGGGGGTGTCCACGATCTATTCGGCTCCATTTTTCCAGGCCCGTAAAGGCAGCAGCCACGGCTATGACATTACAGATCCTCTTAACCTCAATAAGCAAATAGGAAGGTTGGACAGGTTCAAAAAGATAAGCCAAAAGCTGCAGCAAAAAGGCATGGGCTGGCTGCAGGATATTGTTCCCAACCATATGGCTTTTGATAAACGGAATATATGGCTGCAGGACGTTTTTGAACTGGGACCCCGATCTGTTTTTTTTAACTTTTTTGATGTTGACTGGGACAATGAAGATCCTAAGTTGACGGCTCCTTTCTTGGGAGATCCGCTGCCTGTTGTGCTTCAAAAAGGGGAATTTCAGCTTAAATTATTTAAAAGAGGATTTGTCTTCAAATATTACGACCAGGAATATTTTGCCGCGGCCAGGTCTTATATTTCAATTTTGCCTGCTTCAGAATTTCCTGCCTGGCATAAAAAATTTGACAGCTTTAAAGGCGATGCCAGTGCCTGGATGGAGCTGAAGAATTTCTTCCTCAGGGAAGTTGACCGGGATGCGACTTTAAAACAAAAGATCGAGCAGCGAATAAAAGAGATCAATGCCTCTGAAGAACAGCTACAAAAACTGCTGCAGCTGCAATTCTTTTCACCTGCGCATTGGAAATCTACCGAAACTACGATCAACTACCGTCGCTTTTTCACCATTAATGATCTTATTTGTCTTAGAATGGAAGACCCCGGGGTATTTGAAAATTATCACCGGTTTATCCTCCAGCTATGTGAGCAGAAATTTTTTAGCGGCCTGCGAATAGATCACATTGACGGACTTTTTGATCCTCTGGAATATCTTCAAAATCTGCGGAAGGTTTTAGGGAACGAGTTTTACATCGTTATTGAAAAGATCCTGGAATGGGACGAAAATTTGCCCGGGCATTGGCCGGTGCAGGGAACCAGTGGCTACGGATTTCTGGCGGAAGTGAACCAGGTTCTTACCCAGGAAAAAAATGAAGCGCTTTTCACTGAAAAATATCAGCAGATCAACCCAAAAAATTCTGAATACCCCGAACTTATTTATAAGCAGAAATTGTTCATACTGCAGGAACGAATGGGCGGGGAGTATGAGAATCTTTGGGAGCTTTCCATAGAGCTAAACCTCTTAGAAGAAGAACAGCAGACCAATAAAAACAAAGAGGCTTTTGGCGCTTTACTGGCCGGTTTTCCTGTGTACCGAATATATCCTGAGGATCTTCCTTTAAATAAACGACAAAAGAAGATCATTGAAACAGCTTTCGAGACCGCCAGAGAATATAATGTAGATCATGAAAAGGAGCTGAACATTTGGAAAAAGATCTTTTTAGGGGAGGCCAGGAAAGATGAAAAACACATGCTTTACTTTCTTCAGCGGTGCCAGCAATTTACAGGACCTCTGGCGGCAAAAGGCGTGGAAGACACCAGTTTTTACATTTTTAACAGGTTGATCTCCCACAACGAGGTAGGGGATTCTCCCGAAAATTTTGGGCTGCCTGTCCATGGTTTCCACGAGAGGATGCAGATGCGGCACAAGGATTTCCCTCTTTCGATCAACGCTACCGCTACACATGATACCAAACGCGGGGAAGACGCGCGAATGCGCATCAATGTACTAAGTGAACTGGAAGAGGAATGGTTCGGGAAAGTAGAAGACTGGAAGCAACTCTCTTCAGGTTTCAAAAAAGAAAAGAATATTCCCGATTCTAATGAAGAATATTTCATTTTTCAAATGATTGTGGGACACTGGCCCACCAGATCTTTTTCTAAAGAAAAGCTTTTAGAACGGACGAGAAATTTCCTGCAAAAGATGTTGCGGGAGGCCAAACAACATTCCTCCTGGGCCAAGCCAGATGAAGCTTATGAAAATGCGGTTTATGAGTACGTGGAAAGGCTGCTTAAAAATGAGGCTTTTATGCAATCTTTTGGAGAATTTCACAAAAAGATCAATGCTTACGGAGCCTTGAAATCACTGTCACAATGCCTACTGAAGATAACGGCGCCCGGTATTCCCGATATTTACCAGGGGACCGAGCTCTGGGATTTCAGCTATGTGGATCCAGATAATCGAAGGCCTGTAAACTATAACCTTCGGAAGAAATATCTTAATGAGTTAAACTCCTATTCTTCAGAAGATCTCGAGGAAAAATTGAAAATTATGAAACGGGACTTTATTACGGGTAAGATAAAAATGTATTGTTTGCATAAATCTCTTAGATTAAGAATGCGGCAAAAGGAACTTTTTGACACGGGGAATTATATACCCCTGGAAATTACGCGAGATTATGCCGAAGATATAGTGGCTTTCGCCCGTCAAAAAGGGGAGAATTACAGCCTTATTTTCGCGCCAGTTACGGTAACTAAACTTTTTGATCAGGATTTTGAATTGAAACACGAAATTAAAGACAAAGAAATCTTTTTCCTTCCAACCAATTTTCCAAAAGAATGGCGAAACCTGTTTACCGGTGAAAAATATGAAAAACAGGAAGCCTTTAAACTGGAGGAGCTTTTTAAAAGTTTTCCTGTAGCTTTATTTACAAATTTTGATGAAAAATGAAGATAGACAGTAGCAGTGGAATATTATTGCATATAACCTCTTTACACGGCGGATTTGGAATAGGAGATCTTGGTACTGAAGCT
>JBAVJE010000317.1:0-15587 GCA_049687615.1 Salinimicrobium sp.
TTTGGCTATGATCCGGGAACTTTTCAAAAAATTTTAAACTTATTCTTTTAAAAATAAGAAACCCCTTCAAAAATTGAAGGGGTTTCTGGCTTTGATGGTGGTGCCTCCAGGAATCGAACCAGGGACAAAAGGATTTTCAGTCCTTTGCTCTACCAACTGAGCTAAGGCACCAGTTTAAAAGCGAGCCTACCTTGTTGTGGTAAGCGGGTGCAAATATAGATTCAAATTTCATATCTCCCAAAGGAATTTTAAAAAAAATGCTTTTGTACTTTTGCTTTTCTTAATCATCCTTATGAACCTCATTATTGACGTTGGAAATTCTTTTGCAAAACTTGCTGTTTTTCAGAAAGATGAATTAGTGTTTTTCGATAGAGCAGAAAAAGAAGAGTTGGAGAGAAAAATTTCAAATCTATCTGAGAACTTTCCGAAGATTGATGCGGTGATCTCTTCCAATGTGTCAAAAACCAGTTTTTCTTTGCCTGTTGGACTCTCAAAAAAGCCTAAAAATATCAGTCTTTCTCCAGAAACCAGGCTGCCATTCAAAAATCTCTATGCCACGCCCGATAGCCTCGGCAACGACAGGAAGGCCCTGGCTGCAGCAGCGGCCAAACATTATCCACAGGAAAATGTACTGGTGATCGATGCCGGCAGCTGTATTACCTATGACTTCAAAAATGACCACAATGAATACCTGGGCGGTGGAATTTCCCCGGGATTAAAAATGCGATTCAGGGCCCTCAATACGTTTACTGCAAATTTGCCGTTAATAGAAAAGCAGGAGCAATTGCATCTGATAGGAGACACTACGGTAAACTCAATAAATTCGGGGGTTGTTTACGGTTTTATTAAGGAAGTTGATGGAATTATTGAGGAGTATAAGTCTCAACAGAAAAATTTAGTTACAATAATTACAGGCGGGGATGCCGAATTCTTGTCTGTAAGCATAAAAAATAGCATATTTGCCAACTCCAACTTCTTGTTGGAAGGTTTGAACCATATTCTCGAATTTAATAATAGTCAATGACAAAACGATTAATCCTAATCGTATTCATTTTGTTTTCAGTGATTACGACCGCTCAGGAACGCACTTCCTCCCCATATTCTTTCTACGGCATAGGGATGAATAAATTTAGAGGAACCGTGGAGAACAGGTCAATGGGCGGGTTAAGCATCTACGCAGATAGTATTCATGTAAATCTTAGCAATCCCGCCGCGTATGGTAGGCTTCGGCTTACCACCTACACAGTTGGTGTGGGTAATACATCGATAAAATCAGAGTCTGATACCGAGTCGGGCAGTAATAATACCACATCTTTTGATTATCTGGCAGTTGGAATTCCTACAGGTAAATTTGGATTTGGTTTTGGTGTCATCCCATATTCCGCAGTAGGCTACGACATTTTGGATGTAAACCAAGAGGCCGGTACGTTGGGGCGTTTTTCAGGAAAAGGTGGCCTTAATAAGGTTTTCCTTTCTGGAGGATATGCTATAAACGACAATATCTCTGTAGGGGTTGATCTTAACTATAACTTCGGAAACATTCAAAACAAGAATATTTTTATTCAGGATGGATTACAATTTGGAAGCCGGGAGATCAACCGTTCCGATCTTAGTGGATTTTCTTATAAAATAGGGCTGGATTACCAACGTATGCTTAAAGAAGATCTGAATTTCCATTTTGGAGCTTACTTTACACCTGAAACCACCCTGTCTTCTGAAAACAAAAGAGAGCTTGCGACCATTCTATATTCGGCAGAGGGCAAGGATATTACTATAGACGCAAGGGATATTGAATCGCCAAATACAGATCTTACACTTCCTTCGAGCCTAACGGTTGGTGCCGGATTAGGGCAACCAAAAAAATGGTTTGTAGGACTGGAGTATACAACCGCAGGTGCAGCCGATTTTAATAATCGTTCTTTTTCTGCTGAAGGTGCTACTTATGATAATTCGGCTAAATATACCTTGGGAGGTTACTACATCCCCGATTATAACTCGCTTACCAGTTACTTTAACCGAATTGTTTACCGTGGCGGATTCAGGTTGCAAGACACCGGACTTAGCATCAATGGAGAGGACATAAACGAGTTTGGCATATCTTTTGGATTAGGACTACCTGTAGGAGGAATGTTATCAAACATCAATCTAGGCTTCGAGTATGGACAGCGCGGTACAACAAATGCCGGATTGATCAAGGAAACTTTCTTCAACGGTCTGATAAGTCTCTCTCTTAACGATAAGTGGTTTATCAAAAGAAAATTCGAATAATTAACTAACAGGAATAAAACTGAAACTATGAAAACCAAGGTAATATTATTTCTTTCTGGATTACTGCTAGGGACGGGGGCACTGCAGGCGCAGGCCAACCAGGAGTGTGCCACCACTGCTTCTCTTGCTTATAGCGACGCTAAAGCAAAGAACTATGACGCCGCCTATCCGCGAATCCAAACTTTAAGGAAAGAATGCCCTACATATAGTATTGTTACCTATCAATATGGAGAGCGTGTTCTAAAAGATAAACTGGAAAAAGCTCCCGACGGAGAGAAAAAAGCTATCGCTGAGGATCTTATCAGCCTATATAAAGAACGTCTTCAATACTTCCCCGAGAAAACCGAAGAAGGAGAAGTGCTTGTAGATATCGCTCAGGTAAAGTATGATAATAAGATTGGTACCAACGAAGATCAATATGAAGCTTTTGACCAGGCTTTTCAGAAAGATAAAGAAGGGTTTAATGCCAAATCACTTTATACATACTTCTATCTGTTAGTAGAACTTCAGGATGCCGGTAAGAAAGACCTGCAGGATGTTTTTGAAAAGTATGATGTGGTTATTGCTGAAGTAGAATCTGATGAGAACCAGATGGCAGAAGGCTTGCAAAAACTTCTTGAAAAGCAGGAAGCTGGTGAAGAGCTTACTGCAAAAGAGAAAAAAATGCTGAATGCTTACGAAGTGAATCTAAAGGCTTATAGCTCTGTAAAAGGAAGTATCGACGCTAAACTTGGGCAAAGAGCAGATTGTAACAATCTTATCCCATTATACAGCAAAGACTTTGATACTAATAAAACAAATGTTGACTGGTTAAAAAGAGCTGCCGGAAGAATGTCTGCTAAAGACTGTACCGAAGATCCATTGTTTTTCAAATTAGTGGAAGCTTTGCACCAGGCAGAACCTTCAGCCAAGTCTGCACTTTACCTTGGTCAGTTGGCCGATGCTAAAGGGAATTCAGCTAAAGCTCTTGAATACTATAACCAGTCTGCCGAGCTTGAAACCAATGCTTCAGACAAAGCGACCGTTTATAACAAGATCGCCCATAACTATAAGGAAAAAGGCCGGTTTGGACAGGCAAGGAACTATTATAGAAAAGCGATTAACGCAAAGCCTTCTTTTGGTAGAGCTTACTTGCAAATCGCCAACATGATCGCGCAAAGCGCCAACAACTGTGGTAATTCTGCCTTTGAAAAGAGAGCTGTTTACTGGTTAGCTGCAGATTATGCTGCAAGAGCAGGAAGAGTAGATCCTTCTATCGCGAGAAACGCGAATGAAACAGCAGCCGCTTATCGCGGAAGAGCTCCACAGCGTTCTGACATTTTCCAGGAAGATATGCAAGGGAAAACCATCAACATTGGCTGTTGGATAGGAGAAAGCGTACGCGTACCTAATTTGTAATATGAAATTTACATACCGGAATATTTATTTAAGCATTGTCACAATTCTTTTTGTGACAATGCTTTTTTCGTGTGAAGGCAACCTTAAAGGTGTTCGGGAGATGGAAACACCAGAGGATGCACCACAGGCAATTGGTACAGGAATAAACCTGAAGTACACAGATTCCGGGAAAGTTGTCGCTACTCTAAAAAGCGAAAAAGTGAGGGAATTTTCCAATAAGGACTTTCCCTACCGCGAATTCCCCGAAGGCCTGCAGGTGGAATTCTTTGATGATGAAAATAAAAAGAACACGGTAACTGCAGATTATGGCGTTATCTATGGCGAAACCGGTCTTATTGACCTGCAGGGAAATGTGGTCGTGGTAACCAGTGACAGCACGATTCTCCATGCCAATCAATTATATTGGGATCAGGGGAGCAATTGGGTTTTTACCGATAAGCCCAACACCATCAAGTTTAAGAATGGAGCCCTCAACGAAGGTCAGGGCTTTGATAGTAATCAGGAATTCAGTAATTTTCGGTCTCGCTCGAATATTGGAGTGCAGATAATTGAAGAAGAAGAGAAATGATAAAATTTTCCAAGTTTTTTGAAATGGCCTACCTGGCGGTAGCGGCATTTTTCCTGTTTGAAGGTATTCGCATCTGGAATATTGATCGCAACCAGGCTTATATATTTCTTTTTTTTACCCTAATTGGAATCTTTATGTTCTTCTTTAGAAGGCATTTCAGGCATAAGTACGAAAACCGGAAAAAGTAAGCATGGCCTACGACATCATAGTTATTCTTTGTTCCCTGTTGCTTTCGGCGTTCTTTTCGGGAATGGAGATCGCTTATGTTTCGGCTAATAAGATCCATGTGGAAATCGAAAAGAAACAAAACGATTTCCTGGCGAAAGTACTTACCCGCCTCACCAAAAAACCCTCCAAGTTTATTGCTACTATGCTCGTGGGTAATAATATTGCCCTCGTAATCTATGGCTTTTTCATGGGTGACCTGCTTATGGAGTGGATCAATTCAATGCGCCTCGAAAATGCCTTTTTAGAGTATCTTTTTGTAGACCTAAGTTTGCTCACCCAAACAGTTATTTCCACCTTGATTATTTTGCTTACTGCGGAATTTTTACCCAAGGTTTTTTTTCAGATTTACTCGAATACGCTGCTTAAGTTTTTTGCAGTGCCCGCATACCTGTTCTATATTCTTTTCAGCTTCATTTCTTCCTTCGTTATCTGGATCTCCGATTTTGTGTTGAAACGTTTCTTTAAAACCGAAGGAGACGAGGTACAGCTAGCTTTCACTAAGGTAGAGTTGGGAAACTACATCAATGAGCAAATGGAGAAGGTGGAAGAGGACCAGGAAGTCGATACAGAAATACAGATCTTTAAGAATGCCCTGGAATTCTCCGAAGTAAAATCCCGCGAAGTGATGATCCCGCGAACCGAGATCGTGGCGGTTGACCTCACTACAGAACCGGGTAAACTGGTAGAGACCTTTACCGCGACCGGACTCTCAAAAATTCTGGTTTACAAAGAGAATATTGATGATATCATTGGTTATATCCACTCTTTTGAACTTTTTAAAAAGCCTTCTACTCTTAAATCTATTCTTCTGCCAGTTGTATTTGTGCCCGAAACGATGCTGGTGAAGGATGTGTTGAATATTTTGATTAAAAAACGCAAAAGTATCGCTGTTGTGATCGACGAATATGGTGGTACCAGCGGCATGATGACCATTGAAGATATTGTGGAGGAGCTTTTCGGGGAAATAGAAGATGAGCATGACCCCGTGGTACTCATTGAAGAAAAACTGGGCGACGACAAATATTTGTTTTCCGCCAGGCTGGAGGTAGATTATATAAACGAAGCTTTTAAGTTGAACATCCCCATAGGAGAGAATTATGAAACCCTGGGAGGTTATATCCTGGATCATACCGAAGAAATTCCTCCCCGTGACGGAATCGTGCAAATAGATGATTTCACCTTTCATATCAAGAAAGTTTCTAACACGAAAATCGAATTGGTGGAAATGCAGCTAAACCCCCGCGATTAATTTTAAGATTTTCCTCACATTTTGCGGATTTATAGTTTTTTAATATCTCTAAAAACGTTATTTTCGCCCCCTATATTTGAGAATCAACAACATTAAAAATGGCAGTATTAAATAAAATTAGGCAACGTTCAGTTTTCCTTATCGCAATTATCGCCCTGGCGCTCTTTTCTTTCGTTTTGGCCGATGTGATAAAGAATCAAGGGATGCTTTCCAACAAATCCCGTAACACGATAGCCACAATCAACGGAGTTGATATTGAGCGTGAAGATTTTGCACGACAGGTAGAGGCCTATCAGCAAAATCTGGGGCCCAACGGTTCAACCTCACAGGCTATGAATATGGTTTGGGAACTAAAGGTGCGTCAGGCATTATTAGAAGAACAGTTCGATGAACTGGGAATTCGTGTTGAAGAGGCGCAGGTCAAGAACATGGTTGCGAAACAAATGGCGAACAACCCAAATTTCCTCAATGATGCCGGGATGTTTGATGAGAACAAGCTCAAAGAGTATATCGCTACTTTAAAAACAACTTCGCCTCAGGCATATCAGCAATGGCTTGATTTTGAAAATTCTGTTTCTAAATCTGCAAGAGAGCAAATCTATTTCAACCTTGTGAGAGCAGGAGTGACTGCCACGCTTCTTGAAGGAGAGCAGGTTTATCGTTTTGCCAACGATAATGTTGACCTCAAGTATGTCAATATTCCTTTCACTTCAGTTCCCGATTCTGAAATTGAAATTTCTAAATCTGAAATTAAGGGATACATCAAAGCACATCCAGAAAAATTCGAGACCGAAGCTACAAGAGATATTCAGTATGTAAAATACAACGAATCTGCCTCTGTCGATGATGAAGCTGAAGTAAAAGCTGAACTGGGTGGCTTACTTAATAACAAAGTAGAGTATAACGCTGTTACTAAAGCGAATGATACTGTCGCTGGATTTAGCTCGACTAATGATTATGAGACTTTTGTTAATGAAAATTCAGATGAGAAATATTCAGATCGCTACCTGTTCAGGAACGATCTTCCAAAAGAACATGCCGATGCTCTGTTTAATCTTTCTAAAGGAGAAACTTACGGCCCATACAAAGACAACGGTTCTTACAAGATCTCAAAAATGGTAGCTACAGAGCAGATTCCTGATTCGGCTAAGGCAAGACACATTCTTGTGACTTTTCAGGGTTCTCCTATAGGACAAAACGTTAGCAGAACAAAACAGCAGGCTAAAGAACTTGCTGATAGTATTGTTTCTGTAGTAAAAGGAAATAAAGATAAATTCGCTGAACTGGCTTCAGAATTTTCCGCAGATACTTCCAACAAAGAAAACGGCGGAGACTTAGGATGGGCAGTTCCCGGTACTTTTGTTCCTGCATTCAATGATTTTATTTTCCAGAATAAAGTAGGTTCAATCGAAGCGGTTGAAACCCAGTTTGGTTATCACGTGATCGAGATCGAAGACCAGACTGCTAAACAAAAAGCCGTGAAGCTGGCAACTGTTGCCCGTGAGATTCAACCTTCAGAAAAGTCGTTGAATAATCTTTTTGCCGAAGTTACCAAGTTTGAACTTGCAGCAAGAGAAGCTGACTTTACAGAACTTGCTAAGGAGAACAATCTTGAGGTTCGTCCGGTTAAGGAAATTCAGGAACTGGAGGAAAACATTCCTGGAATTGGAGCTCAAAGAAGAATCGTGCAATGGGCTTTTAATGAAGAAACCGAAGCAGGAGAGATTAAAAGATTTGAAGTTTCAGACGGTTATGTGGTTGCACAAGTGACCGGCATCAACGAAAAAGGATTAAAGTCGGCTGAAGCCGCTTCTTCTACTGTTATTCCAATCCTTCAGAAGGAAAAGAAAGCAGCTATCCTTAAAGAAAAGATTTCAGGAAAATCGCTTGAAGAAATTGCCAGTAATCATAGTACTTCTGTGAATACAGCTAACTCGGTTAACAGAAACAGTCCGGTGCTTCCGGGAGTTGGAAGTGAGCCTTTTGTAGTTGGCGCTGCCTTTGGTTTGACTGAAGGGAAAATGAGTCAACCTCTTACCGGTCAAAAAGGTGTTTTTGTGATCGAAGTAATTAAGAAGACTCAGGCTACTGCCATGGATTCATACCGTCCTTATGCTACCAGGGAAACTGCTGCACGAAGAGCTACTGTGAACAATGAAGTATTTACGGCCCTTAAAGAATCGGCCGATATTGAAGATAACCGGGCCAAATTCTACTAGTAGAATCTAAGGTTTGGATACTATAAAGCCCTTCTTCGGAAGGGCTTTATTTTTTGCCTTTTTTGAGAGGCTATAGAATCATGTCTTTATAATCAATGATCGTTTCGTAGCCTTTATTTTTGAAGTATTGCTGCTCTTTTTTGGTTCCTGTAGCCAGGATGAAGTCGCCGCCCCAGCCACCAAGACTTTTTACCGCCCCTTTGTAGTCTGGGAATAATTCACTTTTAACCTTTTTAAGGCCCGTCACCTGCGAAATAATATTCTCGTGGATTTCGAGCAGCAGCTCAAATTCCAAAAGATTTGTGCAGCTTATGATTTTGTGGGTAAGCGAAGTGATCTTCTCGATATTTGTATGCAAATCTTCCTGCGGCTGCGCCCTGTAATGTTCTATAGAATTACGGCTGTTTTGCTTTTGGTTAAGATGCACAAAGAACAAACGATCTTTAAACTCGGGGTTAAAAGAGGTGGTAAGAACACTTCTGCTGTCTTTAAGCAATTTGTAAGTTATCGCTCGTTCGTGCAGTGCAACCGCAATGTCATAACCGCTGCCTCCAAAGCTTTCTTTGAGAAGTTGGTAAGCATCGATTTCCAGCCACTTAGAGAGGTTAACAATAAGCGTGGAAGAAGTTCCCAGGCCCCAGTCCAGGGGAAAATCTGTTTTAGTGGTGATCTCAAAACCTTTTTCTTCGGAAAAGAATCCGGGCTTCATTTGGGCTGCGGAATGCAGTGTCAAAAATAGCATTTTTGAGACCTTTTCTTTTTCTGAAGTGGGTTGAAATGCCGAAACATCTTTGCTGAGAACATCTTTTAATAGAAAATGCTCCTCAAACCAGAGTTTCCCCTTATTGTCATAGCTTTTCCAGTAGATTTCCTGCTTGTCAATGGGCTGTGCTTCCATGCCCTGGCCAAATTTAGTAGGTAATGCCAGAGCGGTAGCGCCATCCAGGACTACATATTCTCCTGTGAGTAGTAATTTGCCGTGGCTGTAGAATTTTTGCATCAGCTTCTTATCAGGTTGAGTTGTTCCTGCACCGCGCTATGCGATACATTGTGCTTTTTAAAATGATGCGCTAAAGTCTCTTTTTCGGCAGGAGTGGCTTTTAGTTGGTTTAGGATATTCATGAGGTGCATTTTCATATGACCCTGCTGAATTCCCGTAGTTATCAAAGATTTTATCGCTCCAAAATTTTGAGCAAGACCGGCAACGGCTACGATTTTCATCAATTCTTCGGCCGAAGGTTTTTGAAGGATCTTTAGCGCGATTCGAGACAAAGGATGCAAGGCTGTTAATCCTCCCACGGTTCCGAGGGCCAAAGGAATTTCCATCCAAAACCTGAATTCTCCGTGCCTCACATCTGCATGTGTAAGACTGCTGTATTTTCCATCTTTTGAGGCGTACGCGTGAATACCTGCCTCGACGGCTCTAAAATCATTTCCGGTAGCGAGAACCACGGCGTCAATGCCATTCATGATACCTTTGTTGTGGGTAACGGCTCTAAAGGGTTCTACTTCGGCTATCTTGAGGGCTCGCGCGAACTTTCCGGCGAATTCTTCGCCGCTCAGGCCGTGATCGGCCAGGTCTTCAACAGGGCAGGAAACCTCGGCTCTTACAATACACTCGGGAACGTAATTAGAAAGAATACTCATCACGATCTCGATCTCTTTTTCAGAAGCATCAAAGGCATCATGATTTACCGCTGCTTCTTTAAAAGTTTCGGCGAAGCGCTCCAGGCAGGAGTTGATAAAATTGGCCCCCATGGAATCTTTAGTCTCAAAAGTGCAATGCAGCTGGTAGTAATTGGCCAGATCATTGGTTTTATCCCTTAATTCCACATTATTTACACCCCCGCCGCGTTTCTCCATGTTGTGGGTAAGCGCTGAAACCGCTTGTAGCAATATTGGCTTCACATGGTTGAAGAAGTCTTTTAATTTTTCCTTATTTCCGGAGTACATGAAATGTACCTGCCCAATTTTTTCGGTTCCCAATACCTCGGCTTTAAATCCGCCGCGCTTGCCCCAGAATTTGGCTGCTTTGCTGGCTGCAGCAATCACAGAGCTTTCTTCAATGGCCATAGGAATGGCATACCTGTAGTCGTTGATTAAAAAGTTTGGCGCCAGGCCAAAGGGTAAATAATAGTTGGAAAGCGTATTTTCTGTGAATTCTTCGTGCAGCTGCTGCAGGCTGGCATCGGGATTCCAGTATTGTTGCAACACACCGGCCGCAGATTGAGAATCTTTGAGGTAAGTGGAGGTTAGCCACTTGATTTTTTCTTCTTTTTTGAGTTTTGAAAACCCTGAAATAGGTTCGATCATCATTTGTAATTTGGAGTGTCAAAGATACAACTACTGGGATTTCTGTCACAGAATTGCCCTTTTTCTATGCGGTTGAATTTCAAGGGTCTAAAATTTTGATCTAATTAAGTCTGCAGCAAAGGATCTTTTCTTTTAACATCTCGTTAGGATTTAACAACGAAAACCCTGTTTTTTAGCCGAATTTTTACTAAACTTGGCAGTCACTTTTTTAAGCACCAAGAATGAAATTATCCTTTAGGCTTCTCGCCTTCTTTTTGACGGTAAGTACTATAGTTTCTGCGCAACAGAAAGAAATTACCCTAGAGAAAATCTGGAATGGAACTTTCCGTCAGGAATATATGCAATCCCTCCAATCTCTGAGTAATGGAAGGGAATATGTAGTACTTAATTATGATCGTGGCAGCAAGACCTCCAGTATAGACGTTTACTCTTATGAAAGTGGGGAAAAAACCCACACCCTGTTGAGTAGCGATGACCTGGAAGGGATAGATTACTTCGACGACTTCGAATTCAGTGAAAACGAAAGCAAACTTATTCTGGGAACAGAAATCGAGCCTATCTACCGGCATTCCACCCGCGGCATCTTCTATGTGTATGACCTAAAGAATAAAAAGCTTCAGAAGATCACAGATGAGCCCATTCAGGAACCAACGCTTTCGCCAAACGGTGAAAAAGTGGCTTTTGTGAAGGATAACAACCTGTATGTTAAAGACCTTTCTTCCGAAGAAATTACCCAAGTCACCACAGACGGTGAAAAGAACAAGATCATCAACGGAATCACAGACTGGGTCTACGAAGAGGAATTTTCTTTTGTTCAGGCTTACGAGTGGAACAAGGCGGGTGATAAAATCGCATTTTTGAGGTTTGATGAATCTGAAGTACCTGAATTTACAATGGATATTTTTGGAGAAGATCTTTATCCAAGCACTACAACGTTCAAGTATCCGAAGGCCGGAGAAAAAAATTCTGTAGTATCTCTTCATGTATATGACCTCTCAAAAAAGGCGATTTCAGATGTTAATCTTGGAGACTATTCAGATTTCTACATTCCAAGAATTAAATGGACTAACGAAACCAATATGCTGAGTGTTCAGGTGTTGAACCGCCACCAGAATGTTCTTGATCTTATTTTTGTAGATACTAAAGATAATTCGGCTAAAGTGGTGCTCAATGAGACCGATGAGGCTTATGTTGATGTGACCGATAATTTGACATTTTTGGATGACAATTCTTTCATCTGGACCAGTGAGAAGGACGGCTGGAACCATATCTATCACTACAGCAAAACAGGGAAGCTGCTTAACCAGGTGACTAAAGGCCTTTGGGAGGTGACCAATTACTACGGATTTGATTCCAAAAGCAAAAAAATATTCTATCAAAGCACCGAGAACGGGAGCATTAACAGGGATGTTTATTCCATTAGCGCGAACGGGAAAAACAAAAAACGTCTTACAGAAAAAGTAGGGCAGAACAGCGCCGATTTTAGCGCCGATTATACCTACTTTATCAATAGCTTTACCAGCGCCACAACACCTTACGAGTTTACGCTGCATCTTGCGAAAAATGGAAAGAAGCTGCGGGATATCAAAGACAACAAAAAACTCCTGACACAGATAGCTGAGTATGAGTTTTCACCAAAAGAATTTTCTACCATTGCGGTGAACGGGAATGATTTAAATATGTGGATGATCAAACCTCCAAATTTTGATCCTTCTCTGGAGTATCCGCTGTTCATCATTCAATATTCGGGACCGGGATCACAAACTGTTTCCAACAGCTTTTACAATACAAACGATTACTGGTTTGAACTTCTGGCTAATAAAGGCTACCTAGTAGCTGCTATTGATCCAAGAGGAACCGGCTATAAAGGTGCTGCCTTTAAAAAAGTAACCCAGAACGAACTTGGAAAATATGAAGCCGAAGATCTTATTCAGGCTGCAAAACAACTCGGGCAGCAGGAATACATTGATCAGGAAAACATTGGAATCTGGGGCTGGAGCTACGGCGGATTCATGGCTTCAAATGCTATTTTAAAGGGGAATGACGTCTTTAAGATGGCAATTGCCGTTGCTCCGGTGACCAGCTGGAGGTTCTATGATTCGGTTTATACCGAGCGTTATATGACCACACCTCAGGAAAATCCGTCGGGCTATGACGAGAACTCTCCGCTAAATCATGTTAAAAAATTAAAAGGGGATTTCCTTATTGTTCATGGAACCGGCGACGACAACGTGCACGTCCAGAATTCCATGAGAATGATAGAAGCTTTGATCCAGGCGAACAAGCAGTTTGATTGGGCCATCTACCCCGATAAAAACCATGGTATCTACGGCGGGAATACTCGCTTGCACCTATTTACGCTCATGACCAATTTTATTGAAGATCATTTAGAAGTTAAACCAAATACTAAAACATCCCTGTAATGGCAAATTCGGCTACAGCGCCTACTAAAAAAGAACTTTTTGGACATCCGGTAGGTCTATACATTTTATTTTTTACAGAAATGTGGGAGCGTTTCTCTTACTACGGAATGCGCGCCATCCTGGTCCTCTATCTTGTAAGTGCTACCCAGGACGGTAACGCAGGCTTGGGATGGACAAATGCAGAAGCTTTGGCTCTGTATGGCTGGTACACCATGTTGGTTTACGTTGCTTCCATTCCGGGAGGGATTATTGCCGATAAGCTTCTGGGACAGAAAAAAACAGTGCTCGTTGGAGGAATCATCCTGGTAGCAGGACATGGAACTTTGGCTATTGAAGAAATGTGGGCTTTTTATACCGGTCTTGCCCTCATTATCGCCGGGGTGGGAATGTTGAAACCAAACATTTCTACTATGGTAGGAGGACTTTATAAAGAAGGTGATATTCGTCGTGATAAAGGTTTTACCATTTTCTACATAGGGATCAATCTTGGAGCTTTCCTTTCCAGTTTGATTGTTGGTTATGTAGGGGAGAACATTGGATGGCACTGGGGCTTCGGGCTCGCAGGTATTGCTATGGCTTTAGGTCTTATTGTTTATATGTGGGGTCAAAAATTCCTGGCTGAAGTTGGAAATTTACTTTCACAAGAAGAAAGAGATCAGGGAGCTTCCTTTGGAGCAATGTTTTCAGACCTTTTCAAATCTCCGCTTCAACTCGCTATTACCGGTGCTTTAATGATAGGATCCCTGTATTATCTTGTATTTGAAGATATGGCATACGGATTCTTATTTGTCTTCCTTACGCTTGTAACAGCCATGATGTTGATGGTGTACAAAGATCTTACAAGTCAGGTGATGAAAGATCGTTATGTGGTAATGCTACTTTCTTTCATTTTGGTGATCGTCTTCTGGGGTGCTTTCGAGCAAGCCGGTGGGTTGATGAATATTTACGCGCTTGAAAAAACCAACAGGTCCTTACCTTTTACCCTTCCCTTGATTGGGAATGAGGTTCCTGCTTCATGGTTCCAGTCACTAAATGCCCTGTTTATTATTATTTTTGGGGTGATCGTGGCAAACTTCTGGGCTAAAAGAAAATTAAAGAGCAAAGAAGCTTCTTCTATTTTTAAAATGGCCGTTGGTGTTATCATTATGGGAGTTGGATTCATTTTTATGGTATTTGCATCTATGCAATTTGAATCGAACGGTTCTTCCGCGATGTACTGGCTAGTCTTTGCATATCTTTTCCATACCATTGGGGAACTAAGTTCATCACCAGTTGCATTATCTTTCATTACTAAACTGGCACCTGTAAAATATGCTTCTCTTATGATGGGGGTCTACTTTGCGGCTACCGGTCTTGGTAATAAAGTAGCAGGGATTGTTGGAGAATACTCTTCGGAAGCCGGAGACCAGACAATTTTCTTCGGGATCACGATTTTTACGGTTTCCTTTGCCATCCTGGTACTCTTAATGTTGAAACCTCTTAAACGTCTTACTCATGGCGTGGAAGACCAGGAGAAAGAGCTTCCGCAACAGGAAAAATTTGAACTAGGTGATAACGAAATAACACATAAAAAATAATGGCAACAACTTTACCGACAGATAATTCCGATTTTTTTAAGACCAAGGTTTTAGGTCATCCCGCAGGACTTTTCATTCTGTTTTTTACAGAAATGTGGGAGCGTTTCAGTTACTACGGAATGCGTGCCTTGCTGGTACTGTTCCTCATTAGCTCCCTGGGGCTTGGTGGCTGGGACTGGCCTAGAGAAAATGCTTTGGCACTATATGGTACTTATACCGCTTTGGTATATCTCACCCCAATTTTGGGAGGGTATATTGCCGATAAATATATAGGCTACCGGTGGGCGGTGGTCATTGGAGCTTTTGTTATGACTCTTGGTCACGCTTCCATGGCGTTGGAATCGATACACGCCTTCCTGTACATTGGGATTGGCTGTTTAATAGTTGGAAATGGATTCTTTAAACCCAATATTACTTCCATTATATCTCATATGTACCGTGACGTGCCTGAAAAGAAAGATGGTGCTTATACTATTTTTTACATGGGTGTGAATGCCGGTGCTTTTCTTGGGATCATGTTGTGTGGATATTTAGGTGAAAAAGTGGGCTGGCATTATGGTTTTGGTCTTGCCGGGGTATTTATGTTCCTGGGAATGCTGCAGTTCTATTTTGCACAAGGCATTTTTGGTGAAGTAGGAAAGAAACCTGTGGTTAATGAAAAAGGTGAAAAAGAATCTGAAAAATTGGAATTTGAAGGCGATAAATTAAATCCGTTTACCATTTTTGATATCGTACTTATTGTGCTTTCTGCTCTTATTGGAGTTATCTGGATTATCAACGATCCGGTGGCCAAGATCAGCGGAGTAAATATTCTGAACATCAATGGTACCGATTATTCCAACGGTTTTATCATTGTAGGTTTAGTGCTCTTCTTCATTCTGCTGGTATCAAGGATTTTTAGATATTCCAAAGTGGTTCGCGATAGGATGTTTGCCATTATCATGTTCGCTGTTTTTACCGTTATTTTCTGGATGTCTTTTGAACAGGCGGGTGGTTCTATGACCATTTTCGCTAACGACTATACGAACAGGATCATGACGGGTAATTATGCGACCATCTTTTTGATTGTCAATATTATCATTACTGTAGTTCCGGTAGCAATTATTACCTGGGTTTTGGTTCAGTTGTTTCGGAAAACCTTTAAAAATTATGCCGTTGCTAACCTTATTTTAGGCTTCAGTTTCGTCATTATTTGGGGAATTATTTTCTGGATGATCAACCGCGATTTGAATTCTTCTTCCTATATCATAGAATATCAAACTGTGGAAACACCGGTAATGGATGAAAATACACAAGAACAGGTTAGAAGTGAAGAAACAGGAGAACTCGTTTTTGGTTATGAAG
>JBAVJE010000318.1:0-2038 GCA_049687615.1 Salinimicrobium sp.
GAGAATCTGTTGTTCTAAACCTGTTTTCCCCTCGAAAACTGTACTGTAGGTTAATGTTGTCAATAATGCCTTTTTTAGACCCTATTTTTGGTTCGAATGGATAGACCCTGGCGACACTTGCCTGTACTGTAGGCAGTGTCATATTGATCTGCTTCGTATTCGTATTTTGACTATGGCTGGCCGTAATGCTGAGATTTACCTGTGGCTCGATGGGAAATGTTTTCGAATAGGAAACTGAAGAACTCAGGGTGTTGGTAAGCCTGTTCCCGCTGTTTCTCTGATTGGTCGAAGTCTGGTAATAGTCACTGCTCCCCAGGTTTACCGAAGCCGAAAAACGCGAATTTGGGCTGGCTTTTGGGTCCTGAGTATGATTCCATCTGAGGTTATAAATAGAGGACTCAGAAAAATCGGGAAAACCTCTTTCACTGTTAAGTAATTTTTGATATCTGAAACTCAGGTTTCCGCGAAAACGGTACCTCACGGCATACGATGATTCGAGATCCAGGCCATAACTGCCGTTGGTGTAATAATCTCCAAGAACAGTAAGATCGACATAATCGCTTATCGCAAAATAATACCCCCCGTTCTGGAGGAAGTAACCCTGTTCATTATCTTCTCCAAAGGAAGGAATGATGAATCCCGAAGTTTGTTCATCGGTCATAGGGAAATATCCGAAAGGTAGTCCCAATGGGGTAGGAACATCGGCTATATACATGTTCACCAGCCCGGAAACGATCTTTTTGTCGGGAACAAATTTTATTCGGCGGGCGTAGAAATAATAGTCCGGGTTTTCTTCGTCTTCAGAAGTGGTGAATTTCACGTTCTTCATGTAATATACAGAATCATTCTCCCTTTTGGTCACCTGGCCAAGCACTTTAAATTCTCCCTGAGTAGTACGTGAGTTAAATACCAGTGCTTTTTCAGTTTTAAAATTAAACCTGATGGAATCTGGGCGCACCTCACTTTGTGCCTGTGTAAAAACAGGTTTTTGAGTATATGCCCCGGTAGAATCGGGGATTCCGTAGGCGTAGACTTCGTTTCGTTCGTTGTCGAGAATAATTTTTCCGGCAGTAATATGGATGTCGCCGTAAGTGACTTCGGCATTATTATATAAATACAGCTTGTTTTCCCTTGGGCTCAACCTCATGTAATCCTGGGCAGTATAAACCACCTGATCTGTGAGATATTTGTTCTTTGGTTTTACAGAATCCTGTGCAGTAATGGCTATTACAGGCACAGGAGCTGTGATTTTAATAGAATCCTGTATTGGCACAACAGGTTCCCTTTCAGCAGGAATGCGAATACCTTCTTTGGTTGGAATTTCTTGAGCAGCCGTTTTTTGGAAAAAAAGAACCAAAAAAATGCAGCTGGAAAGTATGTGAAGTATATTTGTTCGCAATTGTAGATGTGCTATTTTTGTAGTGTTTGGCTTGTTTTTTGAAGTCTCAAAATTACGTATATTTTTTAAGCTACCTTTTCGGTTTAATAAAAAATAAAATAACCCTCAAAATACATCGTTATTTGCTTATGAGAACGAACCTACTTGCACTTTTTGTATTTATTTTTTTTAGTTTTTCGGTAACTGCCGGGGTAACGGACTCCAATCCCATCAAAGATAAGTTTGTTGTGGTACTTGACGCAGGTCACGGCGGAAAAGATTCAGGAAATCGCGGTAACGGATTTTATGAGAAGGATATCGCCCTTAATATAATCCTTAATATAGGTGCAGAACTTGAAAAACTTCCGGATGTAAAGGTGATCTACACCCGTAAAACCGATGTTTTTGTTACACTTGCCGGTAGGGCAAAGATTGCCAATAATGCAGGGGCAGATCTTTTCGTATCTGTTCATTGCAACGCCCACAATTCACAGGCGCACGGTACAGAGACCTTTGTGCTGGGACTTCATCGAAGCAAGGACAACCTGCAGGTAGCTATGAACGAGAACTCGGTAATCTTTCTTGAAGAAGATTATGAAGTTACTTATGACGGGTTTAATCCAAATTCTCCCGAATCGTATATTGGGTTAACCCTTATGC
>JBAVJE010000319.1:0-1845 GCA_049687615.1 Salinimicrobium sp.
GTACAGGATATAACAGATCGAAAGTCTTTTAATGAAAAACTTGTATTAAGCGAAGCCAGGAACAGGGGAATACTTAAATCTCAAACTAATTACCTTGTCAGAATTGATATGGATAAGAGGTATTCCTACTGTAATGATAAATTCCGTAAGGATTTTGGTTGGATTTTCCCGGAAGAAAAACTGGTAGGAAAATTGGCGCGCCTTAGTGTACAGGAATATCATCATGAACGGCTGAAGAATATCTTCCGGGAATGTCTAGAGAAACCAAATACGGCTTTCCAATGTGAAATAGATAAGAACACAAAAAATGGAGAGGCTAAGACAACCCTTTGGGATTTTGTTTGTCTTACAGATGCTCTGGGTAAACCTGTAGAGATACAGGCCGTTGGAATAGATATAACTGACCGGGTTAAAGCCCAAAAAGATTTATGGGAGAGCAATCAACGGTATGAACTGGTGTCAAAAGCGGCTTCGGATGCTATTTACGACTGGAATATTGAAAAAGGGACAATTAAATGGAGCGAAAATTATAGTCAGTTGTTCGGGTATGCTTCCGATGTTTTGACTCATAACATTAATGAAGGGATGGAGCGTGTGCATCCCGAAGACCGGTACGTCCTTAAAAATCTGGAGGCTGTTTTGAAGGGAGATCTGGAGAACTGGGAGGCAGAATACAGGTATAGAAAGGCCGATGGGGAATATGCTTATGTAAATGGGCGCGGTGCTATAATAAGAAATGCACAGGGAAAAGCCGTTAGAATGGTGGGGGCTGTGCAGGACATTACCAAAAGAAAGATGGCCCTCCAGAAGCTGCTGGTAAGCGAGGGGCGTCATAGAGGGCTTATACAGTCTCAGACGAATTACGTGGTTAGAACAGACATACACGGAAATTATACCTACTGCAATGATAAATTTGTGGAAGAATTTAGTGAGATAAATAGTAAAGAAGATCTTATTGGCAAAAACGCCATGTATTCGATTAAAAAATATCATTATGATAGAGTAGAAGGGGTGGTTGAACAAGCCGTCCAAAATCGCGGTAAAGTCTTTCAGGTAGAACTGGATAAGGCGGGCAAGAATGGAAGCACCAGGACTACTCTTTGGGATATTATTTTCCTTGAATCAGCCAATCGTGAAGAAAGTGAAATACAATGCATAGGTATCGATATAACCGATCGCGTAGAAGCCGAATCCCAGCTGAGATTTCAGGCGGCTATCCTGGACAAGATAGGACAGGCGGTGATCGCAATGGATATCGATGGAAAAATCAGGTACTGGAATAAAGCTGCAACAGAGATCTATGGCTGGAAAAGGGAAGAGGCAGAAGGCAAGTATATAAATACTGTAATACCAAACACAAGGAAAGAGGAAGTGAAGGAGGAGATGTTTAAGGACCTTAAATCGGGGATTTCCACATCGACAGAATATAAAGTTGAAGGGAAAAATGGTAAGAATTTTCCGGTTCTTGTAATCGAATCCCCTTTTTTGGATGAAAGAGGTGAGTTAAAAGGGGTGGTGAGTATTTCTTCAGACATTTCTGATAGAAAACGGCAGGAGATCGAGCTTAAGAATTATACCAGGGAACTCATTACGGCCAATAAAGGTCTTGAGCAGTTTTCTTTTATTGTTTCGCATAACCTTCGCGCACCTTTGGCCAATTTACTTGGAATTGCAGCTCTTATGCACGACAATGATCTTGCACCTCAGGTAAAGGAACGACTTATGCAGGAGCTGTTGAATAACATTGGAAGACTGGATGAAGTGGTGAACGATCTCAACTCCATACTGCGTGTGAAGACAGAAATGAATGAGAATAAAGTTAAAATTGATCTTTCTGAACTAGTG
>JBAVJE010000320.1:0-6591 GCA_049687615.1 Salinimicrobium sp.
GCTTCATATATCTCGTTACAGCCCTCATTTTGCACCTTTGGGAAAAGCCCTTTTTCGAGCTGTTCAAGCTGTGCGTTTTTTGAATTAAGTTTTGTTCGAAGCTCTTTAGAAAACCCGGCTAACGTAGATTTTTGATGCTGAAGTGCATTCCATTTTTTTTGCAGATCCAGGCAATCTGTATGAATATTTTCTCCTGAATATACTTCATCCAGTTGCGCTTTCAGCTGAAGGCCTTCCGATAAAACTGTCTGTAGATTTTTGATCAAAGGCAAGCCGGCCGAGATTGCCTTTAGTTTCCTGTTTTCCTGTTCGTAATTGTCCAGAGCGTGAATTTGTTGCTCAAAACCTGAGCAGTGCGCGGTCCAGTCAAAATTTGGGTTGTAAGAACCAAATTCTGTTTCAAAATTGCTTTTTTGAGCCTCCAGTATATTTCCGGTTTCCTCCTCTGTCTTTTGCAGCTGTTCCAGTCGTTGCCTAAAGTGGGTGAGACTGGTTTCACTTCCTGTAAGCTGGCGCTGCTTTTCTTGGAGTTCTTTTTCGGTGGTTTTGATCTCCTCCTGCAGTCCGCCCTCCTGTACGGGCAGGTCTTTAGCGTAAGGGTGTTCTGCAGAGCCGCATAGCGGACAAGGCTGCCCGTCCTGCAGCTGGTGCCGGTGCTCCTCGAGTGATTTGCGAAGGTTTTCGTTCTCTCTCCTTAATTGCAACTTTTCCAGCCGCTCCTTCAAGGTTTCAGCTTTGGATTTTTCTAAGGTTATTTTCTTCGGAAGTTCCTCCAGTTGAGGTTTCAGACTTTCCTTCTCGGCCTCCAGCTTTTTTAGTTCTCCCGAAAAATTTCTCAAGTTCACCGCCTGCTGTTCGGCTTTTCTCGCCTTTTCCAGTGCTTTTCTTAACCTTTGTTTTTCCGAAACAGAATTTTCAAGATCCACTTTGGAAAGCACCGGTTGTAAAGCTTCAAGTTGGGTTCTTGAGAAAGCCTGCATTTCCAGAAGTTTTTCATGTGCCGATTCCAGGTTCCCGTTGAGTTGAAACGGAACTTCCCGAACTTCAGATTCAAATTCCCTTTTTAAGGCCTTATAGGTACTACCTTTTTCCTCCCGTTGCTGCTGAAGTTTCCTCACTTTGGCCGAAAATTCCTGAAGCTGGTCTTCTATAGTTTCTGCTTCGGCATCCTTTCGTATGAATTTTCGAATATCATCAAGACACCCACCGATTTCCTCCAGATTGGTTTCAGTCTTTCCGAAATTTTCAGAAATACTTTCCTCTAATTCTTTGCAATCAACTTTCAGCTGTTTCCACGACTGCAGTTCCTCTCCAAAAAGCCGAATTTTTTCATGTTTTTGGAGCTGTAAACCTTGTTCGGCCCGGAACTTTTGCAACAATTCGTCAGCCTCAGATTTCTTTTTTTGATGAACCTCAATTTGAGTAGCACGCTGCCTGATGTCTTCTTTTAATTGAATATTTTGCTTGAGCTTTTCAATCTCCTTTTCCAACGAAGTACTGGATTGTGTTTTTCCGGTAAGTTCATCGGTTAATACTTTACACTCGTCTTCCTTAAGGAGATTCCTCCTGTGCAGCTCAATCTCCTGCTGCTCTTTTTCAATTTCGCCGCTTACCTCTTTTTTCTTGAGATAAGCTTTTATTCCTAGTTGCCTGTAGATCCCAGTACCGGTGATCTTTTCCAAAAGTTCTCCACGTTCATCTTTTTTGGCCCGCAAAAATTGAGCGAATTCTCCCTGGGCCAAAAGCACTGCTTTAATAAACTGGTCATAACTTAAACCAATAAGTTCCTCATTTTTTGAAGGAATATCAGATTTTTTTAGATCAAGAGCTTTCTCTGTTGCCACGTCAAACAACTGCATCTCATAATCCCGGAGGTTGCCATTCCGGTTGGTGGAAATACTCCAGTGAGAAGAAAAGATCCCGTTTTTACTCTCATAGGTAACCGCCGCAAAAGCCTCTTTTTGGTTGCGGGTGAGGATGGCTCCTTTATTGATGATCTCGTTCCTGCTTATTTTTCCCAGCCGCGGCACCTGGTTGAAAAGTGCGAGGCATATTACATCCAGCAAAGTGCTCTTTCCACTGCCGGTGGGACCGGTGATGGCAAAAAGAGAACTGGCCGTAAAAGGTGCTTTTCGAAAGTCAACCTCATGGTTTCCCTTCAGTGAATTGATGTTCTGAAATTCAATTTTTAGGATCTTCATAATCAAGCGGTCAAATTTTCATTTTGCTGCACGTCTTCCAGCAGCTCATCAAAGGCGCTCACAATCTCCTGCCTTACCTCTTCTGAGTAATCGTGGGAAGCAATAAGTTCCATAAAAACATCTTTGGCTTTGAGGTCCTGCAGTTGTCGCCCTGTTTCGTACAAATCTCCGGCGCCTCTTGTTCTGTTTGAAAAGGTGGCGCGGTGTTTTACTATTTTGTAGCCCGGCTTTTCGAAACCGGTAACCAGTTCATCAAGTTGAAAAATCTTTAGAGCATCATATTGCTCCTCCAGGAGTTCCACTTCTATAAGGCTTTCCAGTTGCTTTTGTTCCTGTAAACTCTCCAGCTTTTGCTGAAGTTCTGAAAGATTTCCTGAAATTTTCAAAAGACTTCGGAAGGCTGGTATTGAAATATTTTCAGGTTCCCAGCTTTTTTCGGTATCCAGTAAGAGCAGGCGCTTCTCATCTTTTCTTTCGCTAAAGGAGAGTGGGAGAGGAGAACCGCTGTAGAAAGTTGGAACCGCGGCCGAAACCCGTTGAGGTTTATGGATATGACCTAAAGCAACATAGTTAAAGTAATTGCCAAAGCCCGAAGCTTCAAAAGCAGCCTGATTACCAATTTGTATTTCCCGTTCACTGTCTGAACTTTCCATACCGGCAGCAAAGAGATGGCCCATCGCAATAGCAGGCACTCCAACATAGTTCTCCCGACAATATTCTGAAGCTTCAAAAAAGGTATTTTCGATGCCTTTTCTCGTCGCTTCCAGACGGTCCTCATAAGTGAGGCCGTCATTGGCACTACGCAAATCTGAATCTCGCAGAAATGGAATGGCCGCAATGATCACCTCAGGATTTCCAGATTTTCCAGTCACCGGAATGATGACTTCTTCAGGGTTTTGGGGCATTCCGCCTAAAATATGAATATCCAGTTCCCTTAAAACTTCTTTTGGTGCATCCAGCATGGCCGGGGAGTCATGGTTTCCCCCGGTGATGACGATCTTGCATTGCTGCTGTTTCAGCTTTATAAGGGCGCGGTAATATTGCGCGCGCGCTTCAGAAGAAGGATTTGCGAGATCAAAAACATCTCCCGACACTAAAAGCAGGTCAATTTTCTCTTTTTTGAGGAGGTCGCACAGCCAGTCGATAAACAGGTCGAAATCCTGAGACAACTCATGTTTATGCAGTTTTTTCCCGATATGCCAATCGGCGGTATGGAGGATTTTCATAATATCATTTTGCTATGGCTGAACGATGCCGAAAATAAGTTTATTACTTCTTTCCTCCAAAAGTAAAACCTCACAACGACAATTGATGTCGTTAAAAAACAAAAGCTTCTGAAAATGTCATTTTTCAGAAGCTTTGAGAAGAATTTTTCCGAAGCATTAATTGTCCTTGAGATTCTTCCTGATCTTATCTATCGCGTTTTCTATAGATTTATCGGGTTCAATGATATTGTTCTCCCCCCAAAAAGCGATATCTGCAAAACCTGAAATATCGTCTGTCATCACAATACGCGGATTGATAAAATTGTCATTTTTCTTGACTCTTCCATTAGGGTTGATCTGCCAATCGGTCACGGCGAGTTCACTATTGATCTTGTAGCGTGAATTGAACAGCCTGCGCTTCCAGTTCACCACAAACTCCAATTGAGTATCTGCATACCCAAAATACCAGCGGCCATCACGCTCACGGTACTGGATTTCATAATGTACATCTACAGGATAAACTCTGGTTCCCCCTGGTTTCTTTTTGACAAAAAGTTGTGTGGCGGCAGAGCGATTATCCACGTTTAAATTGTAAGAAGCTTTTACCAGGGTAAAGGTTTCAGCATCAATATAAAGTTTACCGTAATACCAGGGCATTTCTTTTATAAGCTCCTCAAAATTTACGACATATAAGTAACGATCATTGATCTTAGTGGGTTTGTCGAATTCAAAATTGAAATTACTCAAGTCATAATAGTTAAAGATATTAGTAGGATTCTTCATAATATCTATGCTTAAAGGATTGTAGGGACCCCCGCGCAGTTTGAGAGCGAGCGTATCCAGGCGGTCATAATCTGCGGTTTTCCTCGCTTTTACGAGAGCTATATTATCATCGGCACTGGAGTCATAAGCTTCTTTATGTATGGTGACCACGGCTTCGGAAAGAGAAACATTTTTGCGACCACGTTTTATGGTTTCACGATAGAAAGCTGTCATATTGGCCCTATCATTGAGATAATTGACCCCGCGGTTCTTGAGCATATTTCGCACTAAGGCACTGGGATTTGTATAGGTGAAGAGGCTGACTTCAGATAGTTCTTCAATGGTTTCATCCAGTTTTATGACAACCTCTCCCTGTTTGAAAAAATCAAGAGGTATAGACCTGCTTTGGAATCCGAGGTGGGAAACAATTACATTAACGTCTCCCAGCCGATTGGGAATCTTAAGGGAGAATTCGCCCTCATTGTTTGAAACGGTGGAAATGTTTGTTCCTTCAACAGCCAGGAAGGTGGATGCGAGAGGGGCTCCATCGGCTTTGTTAACGACTTTTCCTTTATATTCGGCATAATCTATGGCCGGGTTTTGTTGAAGTACAAGATCAAGGCTCATACCTGAAACTCCTGTTGAAAAGGATAAAAAAAGGAACAAGATAATCAGGTACCTTACGAAATAGAGTTGTTTACTTTTCATGGTACTAAGATTTTTAGAGAATAGTATAGTAATATACTGAAAAACAGTAAAAATTTCAATAAAAGGATTGTGTTTTTTACGTTTTTTCAGCTCTTTAAAAAGGTTTTCCTGAATTCATTTTAGGACTCTATTATCCTTTAAAATGGTTTTCCAAAATAGAGAAAACAACTTGTTAACAATGCTTTAACTGTTAAAGAGCCAGTTTTGTGATATTTTTGCATATTTTGACCGGAAGAGTAATTCGGTTATAAAAATATTGCAAAAATCGACTCTATTTGTGGCATAATAAATGTCAAAAGCGGTCAAAAATAGGTTTAATAAACTGTATTTTTGAAAATTAAATTTTTGGCCCTTTTTAAAGTATTCATTGATTCCCTATGAGGAAAACCATTCAGAACTCCCCGACACCCTTACCAGAACCATCAGTAACGCATGCGGATACCAGAATTATAGCCATAGGTGCGAGTGCCGGTGGACTTGAGGCTTTAAAGATCTTTTTTGAAGCCATCCCCGAGGATACTACCGCAGCATACATAGTAATCCAGCACCTTTCCCCCGATTATAAAAGTATGATGGGAGAACTGCTCAAAAGAAATACCAGCCTGCCTATTGTTGAGGTATCTGACGGGATGCCCATAGAACACGGGCACATATACCTCATCCCCCCGGTAAATAATCTTATCCTTAAGAACAACCTGCTTTTCCTCTCAAAAAAGCCGAAAAATCAGACGCTTAATTTACCAATCGATATTTTTTTTGAATCTCTGGCGAAAGAAAAGAAAGACAAAGCGATAGGCATCTTCTTAAGCGGGACAGGAAGCGACGGAACCCGGGGAGCCAGAGCTATTAAAGAACACGACGGGATGATTATGGTGCAGGAACCTGCAGATGCCCAATTCAATGGTATGCCCCAGAGTGCTATCAATACTGGCCTGGTAGATTATGTGTTGCCTGCAAAATACATGGGGGGAGAACTCCATAATTTCCTTAGTGCACCTTCTGTTTTTCACTTTGAAGATGGAGATGTAGCCTATGACCAGACAGAATTGATGAAAATCCTGAGTTTTGTCGATCAAAAAACGGGCTTAGATTTTAGAGAATATAAACATTCTACTCTTGCCAGAAGGGTGGCACGCCGGGTAAATGTATGCAAATGTAAGTCACTGGCAGATTACTATGAACACCTTTCTTCTAGAGAAGGCGAGGTAGAGATCTTATACCGGGAATTTTTAATAGGAGTGACGAAGTTTTTTAGGGACAGCAAGGTTTGGGAGAAGCTTAGAGATAAGGTATTTCCCGAGTTGGTAAGCAAAACAGAAAATGGAGGAACTATTAAAATATGGGATGTTGCCTGTAGTACCGGGGAAGAAGCTTATTCTCTCGCCATGTGTCTTTTTGAAGAAATAGAAAAGCAAAGCAAGACTATTGAAGTCAAAATTTTTGCTACAGATCTCTCTAAAAGGCATTTGGAAATAGGAAGCAAAGGGAAATATCCTGAAAGTATTGCGGCAGATGTGCCTCCCGAGTTTCTAACCAAATACTTCCTTCCTAAGCCACACAGCTATAGAGTTGTGGAAAAGTTGAGAAGAGCTGTAGTCTTTAGCTGTCATAACGTAATCAATAATCCGCCGTTTAGCAATATGGATCTGGTTGCGTGCCGCAATCTGCTAATCTATTTTCAGGCATCGATTCAGAAAAAGGCGCTTAACGTACTG
>JBAVJE010000321.1:0-4690 GCA_049687615.1 Salinimicrobium sp.
GTAGTAATCACTTCCACCACCTTTTCCAATAGTTCGCCTTCAAAGCCCTTTGATTCATAGATCTCTCTAATCTCCTGAACTTCCTTATCTCTTAAGTTTTCTATTTCCCAATACTCGATCTGCCGGTGTTTCTCAAAAGAGTCACGTTCGGCTTTTGTGGAAAAAAAATTACCGACAGACATAGAAAATCCATCGGCAATAAGATTTGCTATTCCCAAAATTACAACCACCGAAATACCAAGGCTGGCACCTTCGGCACCGGCTACCACTGCAAAGGTGGTTATGGCCCCATCAATTCCTCCATATACAAACTCAGCTATGTAATCTTTATTGAAAAAAATAAATTTTTCACGGGAATGAAGTTCTGTTTCCTGCATTTAAATTTGTTAGTTTAACTCTTATTCGGGTCCGTGAGGTTCCCGTCCTGTTTCCATTTCTATTTCAATATCTACCTTTACATCTTTCTCATATCGTTTCCCTTTAATCTCATCATGACGATGGAACTCTGGAGCAGGAATTTCGATTTCCACTTTATATTTTCCAGATTTTGGTATTTTAAAGAAAGCTCCATAATGCAGAAGGAAAGGGTGCCATAGAAAAGGAAAATCTGTATCTACAATAAGGTTTTTTTCCTCGTCATACACTTTTCCCCTGATCTTGAGCCCCGGAATAAAACGTTTATCTTTTTTGTCTCTCACGACAATTTCCAGGTGAGTATTGTAACCTTCTTTTGGAGTGTTCCATTTAAGTTCTCCCTTCTCTAACTGGTAAGTTCCTTCAGCTTCTTCAGACGCAAGGCTGATAATATAATCATCTGCCTCTTTTTCTGCATGATTATCCTGTTTTTTCATGTAGTCAAGAGCCGCTGAATAGGCTCTCCCCTGATCTTCTGCTAACTTTTTCTTTTTTTCGTTGTCTTCGATCTTCATATCTTTAAATTTATTGGTTTTCGGTTACTAGTTAATTTAAAAATAAGAAGCTGGTTTTTCTGCTAAATGCCTGTTAAATATAACCTTTTCGCCGGGTATACTCAAGTTTTTTTCTCCTTAGAATAATTGTGATAAACCCGGCGGTAAAGATTTAGAAACCATTTGAAAACTTCTTCAAATTTGGACATAAAAAAACCCGAAGTTTAACTTCGGGTTAATTGTGCTCTGTTTATTAGTTTCTACTCGTCTACCAGCACCCAATCTCCTTTATCTAAAAGCGGGATGGCCTGCTTGTATTTCATGCTCTTGTTTTCACCGCTCATTACATTTTTGACGGTAACTTTATCGTTACGACCAATTTTTGGATGCTCCCGGGTAATGGTTTCGGTAACCTGCTGGCGTTGCTGCTGGGTTTGACCTGCAGCCCTGTTTTGTGCAGCTCTCTCGTCCATATTAGGGATCTCCTCTTTGGTAGTCTCCATCTTTTCACTTCGTCTTACCTGACGGGCTTCACGAATGTTCTGCGGATTTGGTGCAGGCAGCTCTCCTTTATATAGGAAGGAAATCACATCTTTGTTCACCTGATCGAGCATCACCTTAAATAGTTCAAAAGCTTCAAATTTGTAGATCAACAGCGGATCTTTTTGCTCATGAACAGCCAACTGAACACTCTGTTTCAATTCATCCATTTTTCGAAGGTGAGTCTTCCATGCATCATCGATAATGGCCAAACTGATGTTTTTCTCAAAATCACTAACGAGTTGTTTTCCTTCAGTTTTATAAGCTTTTTCCAGGTTAGTAACTACCTGTAGCGTCTTGACCCCATCGGTAAATGGAACCGAAATACGCTCGAAGTTATTTGACTCATCTTCCCAAACCTGTTTGATCACAGGATAAGCAGAAGCTGCATTGTGCTTCATTTTTTCCTGATAATGAACATAGGCAGCCTTGTAAATAGTACCGGCTATCTTTTGAAAGTCCATTTTCTCAAACTCTTCCTTAGAAATAGGAGAGCTCATGGAGAAGTAACGGATCAATTCAAATTCAAAGTTCTTATAGTCGTTCGCAAGTTTATTTGTTTCTGCAATACCTTCAGAGGTATCATAAATCATGTTGGCAATGTCAACTCTCAACCTGTCCCCAAAAAGGGCGTGGTAACGTCTCTTGTAAACCACCTCTCGCTGCGCGTTCATCACATCGTCATATTCCAGCAGTCGCTTACGTACCCCAAAGTTGTTCTCTTCCACTTTTTTCTGCGCCCGCTCGATAGATTTCGAGATCATGGAGTGTTGAATAACTTCTCCTTCCTCGAGACCCATTCGGTCCATAAGTTTGGCAATCTTTTCAGAACCAAACAAACGCATTAGGTTATCTTCAAGGGAAACATAGAACTGTGAACTTCCCGGATCTCCCTGGCGTCCTGCACGACCTCTCAACTGCCTGTCAACGCGACGGGAGTCATGTCTTTCGGTACCAATAATAGCCAGACCACCGGCTTCTTTAACTTCTTTGCTAAGTTTAATATCGGTACCACGACCGGCCATGTTGGTGGCAATAGTTACAATACCAGAGTTCCCTGCTTCCGCAACAATATCGGCTTCTTTCTTGTGCAGTTTAGCGTTCAAAACGTTGTGCGGCACCTGGCGAAGTTTAAGCATGCGGCTAAGCAATTCAGAGATCTCAACCGAAGTTGTACCTATAAGTACCGGTCTTCCGGCTCTGGAGAGTTCGGTAACCTGCTCGATTACGGCATTGTATTTTTCTCTTTTTGTTTTATAAACAAGATCTTCCTTGTCTTTTCGGGCAATGGGACGGTTGGTAGGGATTTCGACCACATCAAGCTTATAGATCTCCCATAACTCGCCGGCTTCGGTAACTGCTGTACCTGTCATCCCTGCCAATTTGCTGTACATTCTAAAATAGTTTTGCAGGGTAACCGTAGCAAACGTTTGTGTGGCATCTTCAATTTTCACACTTTCCTTTGCCTCGATTGCCTGGTGCAGCCCATCACTGTACCTTCGGCCTTCCATAATACGCCCGGTTTGCTCGTCAACAATTTTTACTTTGTTTTCGATCACCACATATTCGGTATCTTTTTCAAAAAGAGTATAGGCTTTTAAAAGCTGACGCATAGTGTGTATGCGCTCACTTTTCACGCTGTAGTCTCGAAATAGCTCCTCTTTTTTCTCAGCCTCTTCTTCTTTTGAGAATCCCTCTTTCTCGATTTTGGCGATCTCCATTCCAATCTCGGGCATCACAAAGAAGTTGGGGTCATCTTTTCCTGAAAGATACTCGATCCCTTTATCGGTAAGGTCTATTTGATTATTCTTTTCATCGATCACAAAGTACAACTCGGCATCAACCTTCGGCATTTCGCGGTTGTTGTCCTGCATGTAATAGTTTTCTGTCTTCTGTAACAAAGCCTTGACACCTTCCTCACTTAAAAATTTGATAAGTGCTTTGTTTTTCGGAAGTCCACGATAAACTCGAAGCAGGTCAAACCCTCCTTCTTTGTTGTCGCCGGCTGCGATCTTCTTTTTAGCTTCAGCTAAAACTCCTGTCAAATATTTTTTCTGAACTTCAACAATATTTCCAACTGCCGGTTTCAATTGATCGAACTCGTGTACATCGCCTTTTGGAATAGGCCCTGAAATAATTAACGGGGTACGTGCATCATCAACTAATACAGAATCCACCTCATCAACAATGGCAAAATTGTGTGGCCTTTGTACCAGATCATCGGGGGAGTGAGACATGTTGTCACGCAGGTAGTCAAACCCGAATTCGTTATTGGTACCATAAGTAATATCGGCATTATAGGCCCTCCTTCTAGAAGCGGAGTTTGGCCTGTGGTAGTCAATACAGTCTACGCTTAAACCGTGAAACTGGAACAGGGGAGCCATCCAGGCGCTATCCCTTTTTGCCAGGTAATCATTCACAGTAACCAGGTGCACCCCATTTCCGGGGAGCGCATTTAGGTACATAGGCAAAGTTGCCACAAGAGTTTTTCCTTCCCCGGTTTGCATCTCGGCGATCTTTCCCTGGTGCATAACAATACCACCAATAAGCTGTACATCATAATGAACCATATCCCAGGTCACCGGTTTTCCGGCGGCATCCCAGGAATTGTTCCAAATGGCAGAATCGCCATCCAGTGTCACATAATCTTTTTCTGCGGAAAGCTCCCGGTCATAGGCAGAAGCAGTCACCTTTAGTTGTTCATTGGTGGCAAAACGCTTTGCTGTTTCTTTGACTGTGGCAAATGCTTCCGGAAGTATTTCGTTGAGTATCTCTTCAGAGATCTCGTATGCTTTCTCTTTTAAAGCGTCTATTTCGGCGTAAATGTCTTCTTTTCGGGTAATATCTTCAGAGGCATCTGCTTCGGCATTCAGGGTTTCAATCTGTTCATTCACTTCCTTGATTGCGTCCTGAATCTTATTCTTAAAAGAAGTTGTCTTGCCGCGAAGCTCGTCCAGTGATAATGCTTCAAATTCCTTCTCCAGTGCTCGTATTTTGTCAACGATAGGTTGAATTTCCTTAATGTCTTTTTTAGACTTATCGCCAACAAAAACTTTTAATACGGAATCTAAAAAACTCATAGTTTATGTTGTTTAATGGTGTCAAAGTTACGCAAAAAAAAAGCCTCATTTCCTGAGACTTTTTTCTGCTTTTTATTTTGTTATGCTAATATTCATCTTCATTCCAGAGATAATCTTCATCTGTAGGATAGTCTGGCCAGATTTCCTCGATCGAATCATAGG
>JBAVJE010000322.1:0-5376 GCA_049687615.1 Salinimicrobium sp.
AATACGGCCTCACTTCTAAGCATCACCTCCACCTCTTTCAGGTTGTTCTTGAATAGGGTACTCCCGCTGGATACGATGTCACAAATAGCATCTGCAAGACCAATATTTGGCGCGATCTCAACAGAACCGCTAATAATATGAAGCTCGGCCGAAATGCCATTTTTGAACAGGTATTCCTTCACGGTATTCGGGTAAGATGTGGCGATTCTCGCCCCGTCAAGGCTTTTTATCCCTTCATATTTTGCTGATTTTGGTACCGCCAGAGAGACCCGGCATTTAGAGAAACCAAGCTTTTCAACGCTTGCAATATCCTCACCTTTTTCGATGAGCACATTTTCTCCAATGATAGCGATGTCTACCACGCCGTCTCTCAAATACTGCGGAATGTCACCATTTCGAAGGTAAAACACCTCCAAAGGAAAATTCCCGGAGGTAGCCTTTAACTGTTCCCTGCCATTGTCGATTGAAATCCCGGCATCTTTGAGCAACTTGAGCGAATCTTCGTGAAGTCGTCCTGATTTTTGTACTGCAATTCTAATTTTTTCCATTTAGATAAGTATATCGTTCAAACAAGTCCAACAGGTTCAAAAAAAAAACCCGTTTGAGTTGCTCAAACGGGTTTTAAAAATATGGTTTATACACATATCAATCTCACCTCGCAAGAGCGAATGAATGAGAATGATGATGATGTACTTGTGTTGCTTTCATTATTAATGCGAAATTAAATAATAATTCTGAAAAGAAAATCATTTTTAGCATTTTAATTACTGGTTACCCAGGATAATCGGCATTCCATTTTCTCCAGAACCAATCACCACTACCTTGGCATTAGGCGATTTAGCAAGTTCTACGGTAGCCTGGATTCCTTTTTCCTGAAGCACTTTATCGGTCAAAGAGGCAGCCAGGATCTGGTTAGCCCGTGCCTTACCTTCGGCATCGATTCTTTGTCTTTCGGCTTCCTGCTGGGCTTTGGTAAGCCTGTACTCATACTCAAGCGACTCCTGCTCCTGTCTTAATTTGCGCTCAATGGCTTCTTTAATGGTAGCGGGAAGAGATACATCTCTCACCAAAACCTCATTGATCTGCACATACTGGTCCTCTAGCAAAACCTTGGTTTCCTCAAAGATCTCCTTTTGAATAGCTTCCCTTTTAGTCGAATAAAGTTGTTCGGGGTTGTAACGTCCAACCACGGCACGTGCCGCCGACCTTACCGCCGGTTGCAGCACTCTCTGCACATAGGCTTCCCCTTTTTTCTGATGCAGCAGACCCAGATTATCATAATCGGGCTGGAACCAAACTGAAGCATCGAGTTGAATCTCCAGTCCGTTTGAGGACAGCACCTGCATATCTTCATCTATTGACTGCTGTCTCACCTCGTAAACATACACCTTGTTCCATGGAGCGACAAAATGAAAGCCCTCTCCTAATGGAAGTTCATCTGTCACAACCCCGCCGCCAAAGGTTTTATAAAGTACCCCGGCCTCTCCGGAGTCTACAGTTACAGTAGATTTGGCGATAAGAATCACCAGAAAAACGCCTAAAATTAAAAGTGGTAATCCAACTTTTGGTAATCTGTCCATAATATTTGTATTTGCTTATTTAAATGTAACCGTAATATTTGCGAAGGAACCACTCCAGACTTAGAGAAATAGTAATGACGCCCAGCAAATAATACCAGTCGATCAAAGATACGGTGTTTATGCGGCTTTTCTGCACCGGCATGTAAGATTTGTCTGATAGCAGCTGCTGCTTCAGAACTTTAAAGTCACTTGTAAAATACGTTTTTTGCCCTTTTTCTGCTGCAATACTTTGTAGACCTTCCAGGTTAGCCCTTACAAATTGTTCTTCAACATCAAAATCGGCCAGCGTGAAAGATCCACTTTTTGAAAGGTTTTCGCCCGAAACGGTTACGGTAAAAGAATAATTTCCGGCTCGTAGGTTGCTTAGGTCAACACTATAACTGTTGGCGTTAAGACCGAAAGGGATTTCCTGCAAATCGTTAGTTTCCTCATTTTTGAGCTGCAGGTTTAGACCGGCACGCGAATCAAAAACATAATTCTCATCAAAGTATTCGGCGGTAATCACCAGTTCTTCACTGCCGTCATACAATTTCTCGTAGTCCAGCTTTAAACGGTCCCTTGTATTTTCTGAAGACAGATACTGCACCAGTTTTCCGAAAAATTCATCAAAAGCCTCAAAACTGCCGGTTTCAAGAAAAGATTCACTTCTCCAACGCCAGATATCTGCTCCAAACAAAAAGCCTTTTTTGGAACTGTTCTCAGATATTAATGACAGCAGTGGCTCTCCTGTTTCTACTCCCTGTATTTTCCTGAAAAGCAAAATTTCGGTTTCTGTATTGGGTTCGGTCTTTCCAAAATTGCCAGAAAGTGGCGGAAAAGCAGAAAAATCAAGATCAGGAATTTGAAAGGCTCCAAAATTCTCATTTTTGACAGGTAAGAATTCTTCAGTTTGGCCGGTGACCTCCTGCCGATATAGTTGCTGTTGCTCATTTAGAAAATTCCAGTCGGTTTTAGGGCCGGTAACGATCAGGAAATTTCGGTTTTGCTGCTGCAAGCCTTCCATAAGGGTTTTGAATCGCCCATCTGGCTGGTAGAGAATGAACAATTGATAATCTTCGATGGTAATCTCGCTCTCATTGATTTGCTGCAGGTTCACCTGCCTCTGCTCGTTAGATTCAATAGCTTTTTTGAGCGCTCCAATATCGGGATGCATAATACTATATGCGATTAACACCCTGGTGCGTTCATCTATAACCTCCACCGCAAATTCTTTCGTATTATTCCTGATGTTCTTTTCATTGTCCACAGCTTCCAGACTCACCTTGTAGTTATGTATGCCAACCGAATTCGACGGAAGATCAAAGTTGAGAACTTCGGAATTTTTGCTTTTTCTGAAGGATAGAGCTTTTGAATAAACCGTAGTATTTCCGGAAATTACTTTAAGTCTGGTGTAGACTTCTTCTTTGCCCGAATAATTCAGAAAAACTTCAACCGGAAAACGATTTTTCAAAAAGGAATATTTGTTGGCATTCACTCTGGAAATAGCTAGATCGCGATATTTGGTGGTATCTCCGGCGACTATTGGCAATACCGGTTGGGGATAATCTCTTGCCGCGAAAATAAAATCTTCGCCCACTGTCTGGTTCCCGTCTGTGATGAGCACAGTGGGCGCAATTTTCTGCTCATACAAGGCACCAAGTTCTTTTAATAATTGGGAAATATCACTTTGTTTTTCAGAGAAATCAAGGGCTGTATCATGAGCGACTTCACTTCCGAAGGAAAACTGCTCCACTTCAAATCTTTCGGCTATCTCCAGATCCTTTTGAAAATTTTGCAACAGTTGTTTTACCTCTGCCTCCTTTCCGAAGTAAGCGATAGAGGATGAATTATCAACCGCTAAAACCAGTTTGGGTTTTTCAATAAAAAGGCTGGTCTTCCGAAGCTTTGGACTGATTATAAGCAGCAAAACCGCGAACAAGCTCAAAAACCGAAGCCCGGCAAAAATGACATTTTGAAAAGGTTTTCCTTTTCTCTTATAGAAATACTGAAACCAGGCCAGTGCCAGGGCAAGGACAAAAGCAAAAAGAATAAGTAAAAGGGTCGTTGTTGACATTGGCATCATTAGAGAAGAAAAATACGGAATAATGCCAGAAGAAGAAAGAGGCTGCTCAAAAATGCCATTTTTGAGCAGCCTTAAAAATTTTAAGTCAGCATTCCGCCATCAACATTGATCACCTGCCCGGTGATATAGTCGCTGAGATCACTGGCAAGGAAAACGCAGGCGTTGGCAATATCTTCAGGTTTACCACCTCGTTTCAACGGAATGGCTTCTCTCCAGCCTTCCACAGTTTTTTCATCCAGTTTACCGGTCATCTCGGTTTCAATAAAACCAGGAGCAATCACATTGGTACGAATGTTCCTTGAGCCTAATTCTAAAGCCATAGACTTAGAGAAGCCTATCATTCCGGCTTTTGAAGCCGCGTAATTGGCCTGCCCCGCGTTCCCTTTCACACCAACCACACTGCTCATGTTAATGATGCTTCCTTTTCTTTGCTTGAGCATGGTGCGCTGCACAGCTTTGGTCATGTTGAATACAGATTTCAGGTTCACCTCAATGACCTTGTCAAAATCTTCTTCACTCATTCTCATCAACAGGTTATCCTTGGTGATGCCTGCATTGTTCACAACAACATCAATGCTCCCAAAGTCTTCAAGAACGTTTTTAACAAGCGCTTCGGCCTCTTTAAAATCGGCTGCGTTAGATTTGTAGCCTTTAGCTTTGATTCCCTGTTCCTGCAGCTCTTTCTCGAGCGCGTTGGCAGCTTCAACAGAGGAGCTGTAGGTGAAAGCTACATTAGCTCCATGTTTAGCAAAAACTTCAGCGATACCTTTACCAATTCCACGACTGGCACCGGTAATGATCGCGTTTTTTCCTTCTAAAAGTTTCATATATATAGATTTATTCTATGATAGGTGGTTAAGTTCGATCAAATATAGTAAAACGAGATGTGAGACATAAAAAAACCTCCGGAAGTTCCTGATATCATATCAAAAACCCCGGAGGTTTTATTATTAAGTTCCAGCTGTTTAAGCCATTACTTCTTTTACCTTTTTACCAATCTCAGCAGGAGAATCAACTACATAGATTCCACACTCGCGTAAAATGGCTTTTTTAGCTTCGGCTGTATCTTCGCTTCCACCCACAATAGCCCCGGCGTGCCCCATGGTTCTTCCTTTTGGTGCAGTTTCACCGGCAATAAATCCAACTACAGGTTTTTTATTTCCGTTGTCCTTGATCCATCTTGCAGCCTCGGCTTCCAATTGTCCACCAATCTCACCAATCATTACTATACACTCGGTTTCGTCATCATTCATAAGCAACTCAACAGCTTCTTTTGTTGTAGTTCCAATAATAGGATCTCCACCAATTCCAATAGCGGTAGTAATGCCCAGTCCTTGTTTTACAACCTGGTCTGCTGCTTCATAAGTGAGCGTACCTGATTTTGAAACAATTCCTACTTTACCTTTTTTGAAAACAAAACCTGGCATAATACCAACTTTAGCTTCTTCGGGAGTGATCACTCCTGGGCAGTTAGGACCAACAAGGCGGCAGTTTTTGTCTTTAATATAATCTGAAGCCTTAATCATATCGGCAACAGGAATTCCTTCAGTAATTGCAATGATCACTTTAATACCGGCATCGGCAGCCTCCATAATAGCATCGGCAGCAAAAGCTGGTGGCACAAAGATGATAGAAACATCGGCTCCAACTTCTTTTACCGCATCTTCAACAGTGTTAAACACCGGCTTATCAAGATGTTTTTGACCACCTTTTCCGGGAGTAACTCCTCCTACT
>JBAVJE010000323.1:0-4292 GCA_049687615.1 Salinimicrobium sp.
CTTAAAAAGCGGAAGGGATTTTAGAAAGCCTTATATTAGATGTTCATAAAAAACAAGCCTATGTCCAAAACATATTATGACCCGGCCGATCTCAGAAAGTTTGGCGATATCAGCGAATGGAATGAAGAGCTGGGCGAAAAATTCTTTGATTACTACAATTCGGTTTTTGAGGAAGGCAAACTCTCTGCCCGTGAAAAATCTTTGATCGCACTAGCCGTTGCCCACGTGATTCAATGCCCTTACTGTATTGACGCATATACCAAAGACGGACTGCAGCGCGGGATCGAAAAAGAGGAAATGATGGAAGCCGTTCATGTGGGTGCCGCCATAAGGGGAGGTGCAAGCCTCGTGCATGGGGTGCAAATGATGAACAAGCACAAGAAGTTGAGCTTTTAATTTGCTTAATTCACAAGTGCAAAGATTTCCGCTTGCAACGGAAGAAATGTAAGAGAAGAAAAAGAATGACTTTAATAAAATCACTATCAGCCAGAAATAATGACTTTGCCGATCCAAGGAAACAGTTGGAATTTTTGAGCAACGGAATCTTTGCTGAAGGTAAACTGCCGTTGTTCGAAGAAAAGATCTCCGAATCGGGAGATTTTCCGCTCAAGCCGCAAGCACTGGAGATCCTACAACTCAATCTTGGGTACATGTGCAATCAAACCTGTGCACACTGCCATGTAGATGCCGGCCCAGACCGCAGAGAGGTCATGACAAGGGATACGATGGAAAAATGTCTTGAGGTGATCAAAAATTCAGAGGTACACACCCTGGACCTCACCGGTGGCGCGCCCGAGATGAATCCAAACTTTCGCTGGTTGGTTGAAGAGGCTTCAAAAATGGGAGTTCAGGAGATCATTGTGCGCTCGAACCTCACAATTATCACAGCTAATAAAAAATATCATGATCTGCCCGAATTTTTCAGAAAGCACAAAGTTAACGTGGTTTCGTCCCTGCCATTTTACAAGAGGGAAAAAACCGACCGTCAGCGCGGCGATGGAGTTTTCGACAAATCAATCACAGCGTTAAAAATGCTCAATGCCGAAGGTTACGGAACAGATGAAGACCTCAAATTAGACCTGGTCTACAATCCTTCGGGAGCATTTTTACCCACTTCCCAGGCTATACTTGAGCAGGATTTTAAAAAGGCATTACGGGAAGATTTCGCCATAGAATTCAACCAGTTATTTAGCATCACCAATTTACCTATTAGCAGATTTCTGGAATATTTGATCGCTTCAGAAAATTATGAAGACTATATGTATGCTCTTGTGGAAGCTTTCAATCCTTCCACAGTAAAAAATGTAATGTGTACCAATACGCTTTCTGTGGGTTGGGACGGGTGGCTGTATGACTGTGATTTTAACCAGATGCTGCAGATGAAAGTGGACTCAAAAGTGCAGCATATAGGCGATTATAAAAAAGAAGCCCTTGAAGATCGGGAAATAAAGATTTCTCAACACTGCTACGGTTGCACCGCCGGGGCGGGCAGCAGCTGCCAGGGAAGCCTTACTTAAATGCCATTTTTCATGCCTCAGAAAAAAGACCTGCTCCTCATATTTACAAGGAATCCCCAACTAGGGAAAGTTAAAAAACGCCTTGCTGCCGACATTGGTGATACTTCCGCTTTAAAAGTGTACAAATTTTTGCTGCAGCACACCTTCGAAGTGTCGAAAGACCTGGCAGTAGAAAAATGTATTTATTATTCTGAGGAAATTCCGCAGGAGGATCTATGGGACAAGGAAATTTTTCAGAAAAAACTGCAGCGCGGTAACGGCCTGGGAGAAAGAATGGAAAATGCATTTTCTGAATCCTTTGAGGCAGGTTATGAAAAAATAGTGATCATTGGCAGCGATCTTTTTGATCTACAGGAAGAAGATCTAAAAAAGGCCTTTTTGGCACTGGATACAACCAATTATGTACTGGGACCTGCCAGTGATGGCGGCTACTATTTATTTGGAATGAAATCCTTAAATTCACGAGTATTCCGCGATAAGATCTGGGGCTCAAATACTGTGCTGCAGGAAACCTTGCAGGATCTAAAAAATGAACAACTAACCATGCTGGAAGTGAGGAATGATATTGATTATGTGCAAGATCTTGAGGCACATCCCGAACTTCGACAAATCATAAAATTATGACACGAGAATTAGAAGAAACAACAGAATATTTAGAGGAAAAAGGGTTTGATCATCCCGAAATCGGGATCATTCTTGGCACCGGATTAGGGAAGCTGGTAGACGAACTGGAAATTATTTCGGAAGTCAGTTACAATCATATTCCCAATTTCCCCACCGCGACGGTAGAATTTCACCGTGGAAAACTCATTTTTGGAAAACTCGATGGTAAAAAGGTTATTGTGATGCAAGGGCGTTTTCACACTTATGAAGGCTATTCGCTTTGGGATGTGACTTACCCGGTGAGGGTGATGAAGCGGCTGGGCATCAAAAAACTGCTTATTTCCAATGCTGCCGGGGCCATTAATCCCGATTTCAAAAAAGGGGAAATTATGATCATTGATGATCATATCAATTTACAGGGTGGCTCTCCTTTGGCCTTCAAGGGCGTCCAGCATCTGGGAACCCGTTTTACAGACATGAGTAAGCCTTACGACCAGGACAGCATTAGGTTGCTGCAGGAGATCGCCAGGGAGAACAACATCACCGTAAGAAAAGGGGTTTACGCTTCTGTCGTAGGACCGCAACTGGAAACCAGGGCTGAGTATCGTTACCTCAAGATCATTGGTGCCGATGCTGTAGGAATGAGCACTGTGCCCGAAGTCATCGTGGCAAATCATCTGGGAATTCCCATTGCTGCAGTTTCTGTACTTACCGATGAGGGCGACCCAGACAACCTGAAGCCCGTGGATATTGAGGATATCATTAAAACTGCTTCGGAAGCAGAACCAAACATGATCCTGCTTTTTAGAGAGCTCATCAAACGCATCAAACTCAAATCTCCTACCGATGCCTGAAGCAGAACACGTGGTCATCATAGGAAACGGCATCGCCGGCATTACGGCTGCACGCCATATTAGGCAGATTTCCGATAAAAAGATCACGGTTATTTCTGCGGAAAACAAGTATTTCTTCTCCCGCACCGCGCTTATGTATGTGTACATGGGCCATATGAAATGGGAGCATTTGGAACCTTATGAAAACCGGTTTTGGGAAAAAAACCGCATTGAACTCAAGCAGGCTTTCGTCGAAAAAGTAGAAACCGGTTCAAAAATGCTCTTTTTGAGAGGTGGTGAAACTTTATATTATGATAAATTGATCCTTGCCACAGGTTCAATTCCCCGAGAGCTTGGCTGGAAAGGTCAGGATCTGCCGGGCGTGCAAGGCCTGGTTTCAAAACAGGACCTGGAGCTGCTGGAAGAAAACACCCGTAACAACTGTAAAAAAGCTGTAATTGTAGGTGGAGGACTAATAGGCGTGGAGCTGGCCGAGATGCTGCACACGCGAAATATTCCGGTTACAATGCTCATTCGGGAGAATTCTTTCTGGCGAAATGTGCTGCCCCAACAGGATGCCGATTTTATCTCAAGACATATTAAAAGTCACGGCATCGAATTGAAATTTCAGACTGAGCTTGATAGTATTTTGGGAAAACAAAAAGTTAGGGCTGTAAAGACCAAAGATGGAGAGGAAATCGAAACCGACCTTGTTGGGCTCGCGGCTGGAGTACAGCCTCAGGTCGCTTTCTTGAAAGATTCAGAAATAGTCACGGAAAATGGTATTCCTGTAGATGAATATCTGCAGACAAATGTGGAAGATGTTTATGCCATTGGCGACTGCGCGCAGATAAAAAATCCTCGCGAAGGAAGAAGACCTATTGAAGCCGTTTGGTACACGGCCAGGATGATGGGCGAAACCGTTGCCCAGGTCATCTGCGGGAATTCATTACAGTACAGGCCTGGACACTGGTTCAACAGTGCCAAATTCTTTGAGATCGAATATCAGACCTACGGATGGGTTTCAGCAGATCCAAAGGAAAACGAACAGCATTTTCATTGGGAGCACGAAAATAAAAAGCAGGCGATCACGATCGCCTATGATATGGAGAGTTCGCTCTTTCTTGGTATAAACAGCTTCGGAATCCGCTTGCGTCACGAGGTCTTGGACCGCTGGCTGCGGGAAGAACGAACTATTGAACACGTGCTGCAAAACCTGAAGCAGGCCAATTTTGACCCGGAGTTTTTTAAGCGGCATGAAAAGAAGATTTTGCAGAGTTTTATAAAGACTTTTCAGGAACAAGACCTCACAGGTTTCCAAAACCTGTGAGGTCTAAAA
>JBAVJE010000324.1:0-4689 GCA_049687615.1 Salinimicrobium sp.
CAGTAATAATAAGGGTTTTTTCACCAAAAGCACACTTGCCGATTATGTGAATGAGAAAGATACTCTGTCATTACAAAAACTTGGACATTCCATTATCTGGAATCATATAAAAACTAATGACCGTAAAATTTTCGCGGCAGCCTGGGGCATTTACGATACCAACGGCGGGATCTATGAAATAGTCAATAACCGATTGATTTCAAGAGCTTCAGATTTTAATGTTTTTAGCAAGGAAGTAATCTCCCTGGCTTACGATGCCGGCTTTGAAAAATTATACGTGGGCACCAGAGATGCAGGGTTATTTGAGATCGCTTTAAATTCTCAGGTAAAATTTAAAGAAATAAAAGGTAAAAACATCCTGGGATTTGCTAAAACAGGCCAGACTTCCGCAGTTTTATTAAACGATGGCCTGGTTATAAAAAACGCCGGGAAGAAACGCGTCATTAACCTGGCTCAATTTAAAAAATGGCAGGAAAGCTATGTCTTATCCACCAAATTGCCCTTACCGAAACACCGGGACCACTTTTATGAACTGGACTATTCTACAAAGGCCCAGGATATCAAGTTTTATGACCTAAAAGCTTCCGGAGATATTTACTGGGTAAATACCAATATCGGACTATTCGCTATTAAAGCTTCGGGAGAATTGCAGCGTTACTTACCCTTGCATTCCGAAGAGATCAATTTTACGCAAACCGGGAATCTTATAGAAACAAATCCTTACGGCGGGGTTAGAGTGTATAGCGATCTCGATGCTTTTCAATACACCCGTTTTGATCCGGAAGACGCCCGGACGCCCACCATGGTAGTGAATAGCCTGCAAAAGGAGCATAAAACCTATTTCCTGTCTGTCTTTTCCGGACTTTATGTGTGGAAAAATAATGGGTTCAGCTCTTATTTACAACACGGAACCTGGAAAGAAAAAAAACTAAGACACATTAGCTCTTTAGGGGAAAACCTGGCTATATCCAATGAATTTGGCGATGTGTTTATTGTTAATGATGACGCAGCATTTAAAGTTTTAAAAAAAATACCACGGGCTAAGATCCAGGGAAACACCATTTCTTTTCTGAAGGAATACCGGGGAGGCTTATTAATTGGCACTGAAAAGGGACTCACTCTTTATACAGAAGATCGTACTATCTTCCTGGATGAGGAACAGGGCCTTCAGCAACCTTTATTGAGCGCGGAAGTAAGTCAAAATACCTTATCAATTGGCAGCCAGGACGGATTTTACCATATAGACCTGGAGGCGGTTAGCGACACAAAAGCTTTGGTGAACCAATTAGAGATCAAGGAAGTTTTCACCAACAACGATAAATTTCCTTCGGGCCAATTTGCAAATAAAGAGGAAATAAACCTGCCGTATGATGAGAATACCGTGTTGCTTAAATTTATTACCAACCCTCATCCCTATCCCCATAAATTAAAATATCAATATAGATTAAATGCGGGTGAGAACTGGAGTCTTCCTTCGGCTAAACCGGAGATATTCCTGCCTTTCTTACCATCCAATGATTACGATGTAAACGTAAAGGTATTAGATCAAAGTACCGGTTTAGTGCACACAACTTCCCTTGTAAAACTGTCTATACTTCCGCCGTTCTGGGAAACCTGGTGGTTCGCCATGTTGGTCCTGAGTACGATACTACTAATGGTTTATGGCATTTATACCTTTCAGCTAAGACAGGTAAGAAAGTTTGAAGCGCAAAAAAGCCTGATCCAAAAGCGTTTAGAAGAAACTAAAATGGAAGCTTTACTGGCCCAAATGAATCCGCATTTTATTTTTAATGCCATGAATTCCATTCAAAATTATATCATGGACAGTGATATAGACAAAGCCAGCAGTTTTTTAAATGACTTTGCCAAATTGATAAGGCTAAACCTGGATCATTGTACCAAACCCAGCATTCTGTTGATCGAAGAAATTGAGTATCTGCAATCCTATATCCGCGTGGAAAATACGAGGTTTAATAACCGGATCAAGGTGATATTTGATGTAGATCCTTTAGTTGATGTTTATGATGTGGAAATTCCCACCATGCTATTACAGACCTTTGTGGAGAATGTCTTTGTTCATGCTTTTCCCCCGGGCATCACAGATCCGACATTAAAAGTTTCCTTTAAGCGCCTTTCTGAAAACATTTTACAGTGCAAAATTGAAGATAACGGAATAGGATATGCCACTAATCCAGTTAATAAACTGCACGAATCAAAGGGGATCACCCTGGTAAAAGAGCGTTTATCCCTGCTTGGCTATGATGTGGAAAAAGCAGTGCAGGTGAATTGTCAAAAAGATAAAGGTACTACCGTCACGCTTAAACTGCAGGTTTGACGTTTACTTTGAAATTCCGCACGTTTACTAAATCGGCACCTCCTGCACCTGGATAACATTTAAATTTGCGGGAAATTAATGATGTTACAGTTGTAACTGTCTATTTAGAAATTGCTCCCGGTTAAAACATTTATGTAGGGTAACGTGTTTTTCTGGGGGCATTTTTTATTCTGCAATGTTGATTGCTTAGGGGTTAAAACACTATTTCCAAACTAGCTCTCCGAATCAGCGAATCTCTAACCCATTCCATTTTTTCATTGATTGAACAATCCTTTGCTTTTCAAGATACTTCAAAAATGGCATTTTTGACCACTTAGTTTTCGCTCACATCTAACATGATCTTCAGGCAAATTGATTTATTGCTCTTGAATATTTAGAGCTGAAATTTTTCTTCAACTGGTCTACAAAAAGGTTTCTGTTTCGACCAATGTTGAGTCCCGATAAATAAAAACTCCCACTTCCAATAAGCCAGAACATTTTATCTACAGCATAGGATGTGACGTTGTTTTCCTTAGCGATTCGATCGATTACTTTCAAGGTCTCGTAATCAGATTTAGCAGCTGAAGTTGTCTTAGCAATTAAACCTAATTCCTTAAAAATGTATTTTAAATGCACATCTGGTTTTCCATATTCTGAAAAGCCCAATTCTTTGAGAAAATCACAGGCGAGCGGAAAGCCGATACCGGAGATCTCATAGCTTATCATCAACGGTAAAGCCGGTTTGGCCCTGGAATCTTTGGAGAAAAAATCGGTCCAGTTATAGAAATCAGCTGCGGTATCAAACCTCTTCAAAAAATGTGCAGCATCGATAACTGTCTTGCAGTAAAGGGGCCAAATACTCCTGCTTGTTCGTCTTATCTGCCCTTTAGGGTTCAAAATTTTAATGATATTTTCCAGAAGTTTCTCCTCTTCACCCTGCGCGTAACGGCTTGAAAATTTATGAGGGTCAAATTCTTCCAAAACTTTTCCCAGGTTATCGAAACCATTTATAGAACCACCAATTACTTTGGTGCTCATCTGCTTGTTTTGGGCAGATTCACACAATCTTTTGTAGATCAATTTTAGATCATTTGGCTTTTTTTCTTTGACAACGAAATGTTCTTCGAGCATTGAGGAATGAACACCTTCAAAGGAAAGTAAGAATTCATATGCCCATTGGTAAAGCTCTTTGTCACTCATAGAAGATTTTTTGTTTTGATCTGGCATGCTGTGGTTTATTTCGGTGTTTCAGTTATACCCTTAAGCTTCAAATCTGCATCCCACCGGGTAAGCATCTTTAAATAGTGCATTTGGTAATCATCAGTGATTTTCTTTTTAAAGCCATAGGTCATGTTGTAAGTCACCAAATAGTCTCCGGTACTTTGGGGGATTACTGTGAAACTCTCCCAGTCTATTTTTACCGTAGAGTAGGGGTATTTGCCATGCCTGTCCCTGGCGATCTTCATTATTTGACTGTGGCTAAGATTCTTCGCCCCATACCAATGATCCACCTGCGGACTCAAAAATTTCGGTAACTTTTCAATTTGATTGCTGTTCATTGACTGATAGTAATCTGCTACAATTTCTTTTAGTTGCTCCTCCGGAGTATTTACAGCAGGCTCTTCTGAAAAAGCAAAACTGTAAATGCTGAAAATGAGTAACAAAAGGGCAGCGGCAATTCCAATAGTCTTGGGATTGAAGTATTTCCCGGCTTCTGAAGCTGCCGGAATTTCCTTTATATCCACAACCTCTTCGTCATGCTTTGTATGGTCCTTTTGTTCCGGGGCAGGTTGCTCCTGAAACCCTAACTTCTCAAAGGTTACCGGTTGATTTGGAACTTCATATCGCCTTAAGAAAGATCGGTAAATACTGATGAATTCATAGTCCTTTAGAGGAATCAAACTTAAGGCGTTTGGGTTGTAAGCATATCCCCAATAGCCAATGATCACGAATACCGGAAGGCCTTCATCCTTCTCCAATACATAAAATCGTTCTCTTTGACGATGGCTAAGGGCTTCTATTTGATCCTGAAAGAAATCTGACCTGTATTTGGCCTCTACCCAAAATTCTTGGCCTGTAGTTTTACACCGGAACTTAAAGTCTGGTTTAAGAGTATCCTCGGCATACCTCTCGGAATTTTGTTCATATGAATTGGTCCTAGTGACCAATTCAAACCATTCTTTTGGGAAAATATTTCGTTCTACGAATTCCTCAAACTGTTTCCCTTTTTTGAAGGAGTCAGGAATGTAATCTTGTTGCATACAATCTTTTTCGGTTATTATTCTCTAAAACCTGTTTCAAGCTCTTATTTAATGTTCATCTCATCACGCCTCCATCGGCCAATCCCTATACTGCCCTTCGGCCTGTTCAATCAC
>JBAVJE010000325.1:0-5513 GCA_049687615.1 Salinimicrobium sp.
CCGTAGAACTCACTGTGGAGTCAGATTGGAGCTCGGCTTCCTATTTTTACAGTATTGCTGCCTTAAGTGAAGAAGCCGAATTTGAACTTAGCAGCTACAGGGAAGACAGCCTGCAGGGCGACAGGTCGGTGGCGGAGATCTACAAAAAATTAGGGGTGAAAACCACTTTTTTGGATGGTAAGATACTCCTCACAAAACAAGAGGTGCCAAAAATGCCATTTTTGGAGCTTGATCTTTCCGGCTCTCCAGATCTTGCTCAAACCATAGCGGTGACCTGTATGGGTATGAACACCGGTTGTTATCTTACCGGCCTTCACACGCTTCGAATTAAGGAGACAGATAGGCTTCAGGCCCTAAAGAATGAAATTGAAAAGTTTGGGGGTAAAGTGGATATCACAGAAGACAGCCTGAGCTTTTCTCCTTCCGAAGTTTTAAAACCGGGTGTAAAGGTGAAAACCTATAATGATCACAGAATGGCCCTGGCTTTTGCGCCATTGGCGATGAAGATTCCTTTGGAGATCCTCGAGGCCGAAGTGGTATCAAAATCCTTTCCCGGCTACTGGGAAGTCCTTGAAAATATCGGTTTTTCTGTAGGAAAAATCATAAAAGACTAAAATTCTTCAAAAGTTATAGGTTTTAGACCCGCACAGATTAACAGTTTTATTAAATAAACCCCCATTTACTTGACAACCCCTATCCTCAGGTTGTATATTTGCAGCTTTTAAAATATATCTTACATATGGGAATGAAATTATCGCACTTCAACTTTGATCTTCCGCCGGAACTCTTGGCCGAATATCCTTCAGAACACCGTGACGAAGCTCGTCTAATGGTTTTGAACAGGAAAGAGCAGACTATTGAGCATAAGCAGTTCAAGGATTTAATTGATTATTTTGAACCGCATGATGTGATGGTATTGAACAATACCAAGGTTTTTCCGGCCCGTCTTTTCGGAAACAAAGAAAAAACCGGAGCTCGTATTGAGGTGTTTTTGCTGAGAGAATTAAATGCCGAAACCCGTTTATGGGATGTTCTGGTTGATCCTGCCAGAAAGATTAGGATTGGGAACAAACTCTACTTTGGAGATGATGAATCTTTGGTGGCTGAGGTGATCGATAATACTACTTCTCGCGGAAGAACCCTTCGTTTCCTCTATGACGGTTCTTATGAAGAATTTAGAAATAAACTCACCGAACTGGGAGAAACTCCTCTTCCGAAGTATATTAAAAGAGATGTTCAGCCCGAAGATCAGGAAAGATATCAAACTATTTATGCGAAGGAAGAAGGTGCAGTGGCAGCTCCAACTGCAGGATTGCACTTCTCTAAGCACCTGTTAAAGCGTCTTGAAATCAAAGGAATTGATTTTGCTGAAGTGACTTTGCATGTTGGTTTGGGAACCTTTAACCCGGTTGAGGTAGAAGACCTTTCTAAACACAAGATGGACAGCGAGGAAGCATTTATTGAAAAGCCAGCCGTTGATACCATCAACAAAGCTATAACCGAAAAACGCAAAATTTGTGCTGTAGGTACTACTGTTATGCGTTCTTTAGAAAGTTCGGTGTCTTCAAACCATACTTTGAACGAGTTTGGAGGATGGACTAACAAGTTCATTTTTCCTCCATACGATTTTAGCATCGCGAACTGTATGATCACCAACTTCCATACGCCAAAGTCAACCTTGTTGATGATGGTTTCTGCGTTTGCAGGTCATGATTTCATGAAAAGGGCGTATGCCGAAGCTGTCAAAGAAAAATATAAGTTCTATACTTACGGAGATGCCATGCTGATCCTTTAAGGTAAAACTCAAATAATTTTTAGCCACAAAAGCACAAATATTCATATTGTGAGTTTGTGGCTAATTTTTTGGTTCTAATTCATTGATATTCAAAAAGGTGTTTTTAAGAAGGTCTTAAATTCATAAATACTTCATTACTTTTGCAGCGTGAAAAACGGAAAGAAAGATATACGGGCACTAACTAAGGAGCAACTTCAGCAATTCTTCGTTTCACAGGGAGATAAATCCTTCCGTGGAACTCAGGTTTATGAATGGTTGTGGGGGAAAGGCGCGCATTCTTTTGAGGATATGACCAATATCTCGAAAGAAACACGCCAAATGTTGGATGATAATTTTGTTATCAACCATATTCGGGTCGATCAAATGCAGCGCAGTAGTGATGGAACCATTAAAAATGCGGTCAAGCTGCATGATGATCTCACAGTAGAATCTGTTTTGATACCCACAAAATCCAGGACGACTGCCTGTGTTTCATCACAAGTAGGTTGCAGTCTTGACTGTAAATTCTGTGCGACTGCCAGGCTTAAACGCATGCGTAACCTCAATCCCGATGAAATATACGATCAGGTGGTGGCGATTGACAATGAAAGCAGGCTGTACTTTGACAAGCCGCTTTCCAATATCGTGTTTATGGGTATGGGCGAGCCTCTCATGAATTATAATAACGTTTTAAAGGCCATCGAGAAGATTACTTCTCCTGAAGGCCTTGGAATGTCGTCTAAAAGAATTACGGTTTCAACTTCGGGAGTCCCAAAAATGATAAAAAAGATGGCCGATGAGGATGTGAAATTCAAGCTGGCGGTTTCTCTGCATTCGGCCATAGATGAAGTGCGGACCTCTATCATGCCATTTAATGCTACTTTTCCTCTCGCCGACTTGCAGGAGGCTCTGGAATACTGGTATGCGAAAACCAAAAGCCGGGTTACCTATGAATATGTAGTTTGGAAAGGCATAAATGACAGCCGTAAGGATGTTGAGGCACTTGTGCGATTCGCAAAATACGTTCCCTGTAAAATAAATTTGATTGAATATAATCCTATTGGAGATGATCATTTTAAGCAGGCGCCTTCAGAAACTACAGATATGTATGTGCGTGAACTCGAGAAAAACGGGATAACCATTACTGTAAGACGATCTCGAGGGAAGGATATTGATGCCGCATGCGGCCAACTGGCAAACAAATCTTAAGACTTCAAAAGTGAAATATAAAGGCCTGATGGTATGATGACCGTCAGGCCTTTTGTGTTAAATAAGAATAAGTTTTTTAACTATCTTAGCCGCCCGTATGAAGGTAATCTCGAAAATAAAACTTCCTGTTGAAAAGGAGATGGAACTTTTTGAAAAGAAGTTCACACAGGCAATGTCTTCAAAGGTTGCCCTCCTTAACAGGATTACGCATTTTATTGTCAACCGTAAGGGAAAGCAAATGCGCCCGATGTTTGTGTTCCTGGTATCTAAAATGGTTTCTGAAGGAGGCGTGAATGAACGAACTTATCGTGGAGCCTCAGTGATTGAACTTATTCATACTGCTACGCTTGTTCATGATGACGTTGTAGATGATTCCAATCGCCGCCGCGGTTTTTTCTCTATAAATGCGCTTTGGAAGAATAAAATTGCTGTTTTAGTGGGCGATTACCTGCTTTCAAAAGGTTTGTTGCTCTCTATTGATAACAATGATTTTGATTTACTGAAGATCATTTCGGTAGCCGTTCGCGAAATGAGCGAAGGGGAGTTGCTGCAGATTGAGAAAGCAAGAAGACTTGATATTACCGAAGAGGTTTACTATGAGATCATTCGGCAAAAAACTGCAACACTAATTGCCGCCTGCTGCAGTTTGGGGGCAGCTTCGGTAAAACCTGATTCTGCTGAGGTGGAGAAGATGCGAAAATTTGGGGAGCTTATAGGAATGGCTTTCCAGATTAAGGATGACCTTTTCGATTATGGAAACGAAAGAATAGGCAAACCTACCGGGATCGATATCAAGGAACAGAAGATGACGCTGCCGTTGATCTATACGCTAAACAAAGTGTCAGACAAAGACAAGGTATGGTTAATCAATTCGGTAAAGAAGCACAACAAGGACAAGAAGCGGGTCAATGAGGTCATCGCCTTTGTAAAAGAGCAGGGCGGACTGGAATACGCGGTCTCAAAAATGAAAAAATTTCAGCAGGAGGCGCTATCCCTGCTGGAGGAATATCCGGATTCTCCCTATAAAGATTCTCTTGTGCTTATGGTCAACTATGTGATCGAAAGAAAAAAATAGTAGAAGCTATTTTCTTCTCCTGATACTTTTTTTGGTTTGTCCTTTTTTAGAATTAAAATTTACTTCATGGGAGGCTGGGATGATTTCTTCCTGCCTTAAACCATAAAAAACCTGAAATTGAGTAACTTTGGGGGGCAAAATAATTGCTCATTACCTGCTCAAATCACTTTTAAATATGAAAAATATGCGTTCCAGTTTACTGGTAATCATGTTATTATATGTTATTTCGGTTGCTGCACAACAACTTTCACCACCTATACAAAATTATTCTTCCCTGGATTATAAGGGCGCAAGTCAAAACTGGGATATTGCTCTTGATGATATCGGGGTTCTCTACGCCGCGAACAGCCAGGGACTCTTAACGTATGATGGTCAACGTTGGGGTTTATTTCCTCTTGAAAGTGGTTCCATAGTTAGATCGGTTTTTCCTTACAAGGGACGCATATATACCGGTTCCTACCGGGAATTCGGCTTTTGGGAAAAGGACAACAAAGGAGATATGTGCTATACTTCCCTCATTCCCCTATTAGGTGACTATGACCTACAGGGTGAAGAGTTCTGGGAAATCATTTCTTACAAAGGTGCCATTTTGTTCCGGTCGTTCGGAGCAATTTACAGGTATGCTGATAATGGCATCACGGTTCTCAAGCGAATGAATGTGGACCAAATGGAAGTCTATAATGGAAGGTTGGTCGTGGCAGGAAATTCGGGTTTATTTTACCTGACAGAGACAGGGGAGCTTGAACCCTTACCGAAACAGGATGCTTTAAAAGGAGAGGCAGTTAGAGAGTTGATTTTACATGGAGACCAACTCCTTATTGGAACCAAAAATGGTATTTTTCAGTTTGATGGCAGCAGGATAGAGCGGCTAAAGAACCAAAAACTGGAACGTGAGCTTGAGCTCTATGGACTTAATCACATTTTATCACTTGCGCCCGAAGAGCTGCTCATTGGCACGCTAAAAAGCGGGATCATTCATTTTGACAAAAGTTTAGGTGACATTTCTTTGTATAACCGGGATGACGGTTTACAAAATAATACGGTGTTATCCATGACCAGCAGGAACGGAAAGGTTTGGCTTGGGCTGGATAACGGGATTGATGCTGTAGATTTTCATTCTCCCATTAACTTTTTTACAGATCAAACCGGGGAATTGGGTTCGGTGTACGATATGGAATTATATGAAGGTAATCTATACCTGGCAAGTAATACGGGTGTGTTCAGGTTTGAAAAAGGGAAGCCGAAAATTTTGCCGGGTTCTAAGGGGCACAGTTGGAATCTTCAGGTTTACGATGGGGTTTTATATAGCAGCCATAATAACGGAACATACAGAGTAGAGCGAAATGAACTTGTGCCTTTTAGCACCCGCACCGGAAGTTTCGAAATGCTCCAGTATAACAGGGATAATTTCTTTATAGCCAATTATACAGGAATCGATTCTTATGATAGGGCTAC
>JBAVJE010000326.1:0-4267 GCA_049687615.1 Salinimicrobium sp.
TTAGTGCTTAATTTTTCGAAGAGCATGATATGCACCTCTTCCCCGTCTTTTGTCATGGGGCAATGATTTACTCCTTTGGGCACAATAATAATTTCTCCTTCTTTTACGGTTTCGGTTCGGTCTTCAAACTGCAGGTACAAAGTGCCCTTAAGCACCTGGAACAACTCGTCTTCTTCTTCATGCCGGTGCCAAACGAATTCATCTTTCACCTTGGCCAACAGCACCTGCATGTCGTTTACGACACCTATTTGACGCGGATGCCAGTGATTACTGAATTTTGTTAGTTTTTCTTTAGGATTTATAGTCTTCATAAAATGACATTTTTGACACTTCTCTTGTCGAGGGTTCTACTAAATTAAAAAACCCGGGGCAGGGATTGAAGCGGCATCCCCCGATTTTTCATCGGGGATACAGCGAAAAGCCCGGTGCGCAGCAGCCCCCATAAATTAAAAGCCTAAAATAAGCTGGGCGATAGTGAAATAGATCAAAATTCCGCAAATATCGTTGCTGGTAGTGATAAAAGGGCCGGTGGCCATCGCGGGATCAATTCCAAATTTATCGAGAATTATAGGCACAAAAGTCCCTATTAAGGAAGCGATAACAATTACCGTAATCAAAGAAATTCCTACCGTTATTCCGAATAAAAAGTCAAAACCAAGCAGAAATTTTCCACCAACAATAAGCAGCAGCGCCAGGGCGGTTCCATTTAGCAAGCTCAGCAAGATTTCTTTAAAAAGGCGTTGTATCAAAGACCCGCTCAGGCTTTGGTTAGCCAGCCCCTGCAGCACGATAGCCGAGGATTGCACGCCTACATTCCCTGCCATGGCCGCGATAAGCGGCACAAAAAAGAACAAAGCGGCATGTTTGGCCATGGCCCCGCTAAAAGTTCCCAGGACGGTGACACTCACAAATCCGCCAAGCAGGGCCAGGATAAGCCAGGGTAAACGGGCCCGGGTAAGCCTGAGAATGGAGTCATCTGCCTCTACATCTTCAGAAATACCGGCCGCCATCTGATAATCTTTTTCAGCCTCATCCCTTATAAAATCAACTATATCGTCAATAGTAACACGACCTACCAGTCTTCCCATCTCGTCGACCACGGGAATCGCTTCCAGGTCATATTTTTGCATAATCCTGGCTACTTCTTCTCCCTTCGTATGCACGTTGACATAATCCACCTGCGGAATATAGACATCGCTAATATTGGCCTTGCTGGATGCGGTCAATAGATCTTTGAGGGACAGGCGGCCCTTGAGTTTGCCGCGATCGTCTACCACGTAAATTGAATGTACGCGAGTGACATTCTCTGCCTGGGCGCGCATCTCGGTCATACAACCGGTCACGTTCCAGTTCTCGTTTACCTTTACGAGCTCTTTCGCCATCAACCCCCCTGCCGAGTTCTCATCATAACGCAAGAGTTCCACGATATGGCCCGCATGTTCCTCGTCAAGGATCTCTCCAATGACCTCCTGCTTTCTTTCTTCGGAAAGTTCGGCGATAATATCGGCGGCATCATCGGTATCCATATTCTCAAGCTCCCCGGCGATTTCTTTGGCCGAAAGGTTATCCAGAATACGCTCCCGCACGTCTTCCTCAAGCTCCATAAGGGCTTCGGAAGTTTTTGTACTGTCAAGAAGTTTAATGATATAGGTGGCCTCATCAAGCTCAAGTTCATCTATGATCTCGGCAATGTCGGCATGGTGTACCTCCTCCAGCTGATGCAAAAGCTCATTATCCTTATGCTCTTCGATAAGGTGCTGAATGTGCTCTATATAATCGTCGTTAATTTCGAATTGCATGAGGCTCAATTAATTGGGTGAGTTCCACAAATCGCTCAAAGCTTAGCTGCTCCGGCCGCTGCCCAAAGATACTATCTTCTTTGATATCATCGGGAAGATCGAAGACTTTAAGGCTATTGCGAAGCGTCTTTCTACGTTGCTGAAAAGCGGTTTTTACTACTCTAAAGAATAGCTTTTCATTACAGGCAAGTGAAAAATCTTCTTTCCTGGTGAGCCTTAAGACTCCGCTGTCCACTTTTGGTGGCGGATTGAAAACATTGGGTGGCACCGTGAACAAATACTCGGCTTCATAGAATGCCTGCACCAGTACCGACAGGATTCCGTAGGCTTTGCTACCCTCCTTTTCACAAATGCGCTGCGCGACTTCTTTTTGAAACATGCCCGAAAATTCTGGAATAATATCCCTTAGCTCGAGCATCTTAAAAACGATTTGAGTGGAAATATTGTACGGGAAATTCCCGATGATGGCGAACTGTTCCTGCCCAAAAAGGGCACTAATATCATGCTTTAAAAAGTCTTTTTCGTGGATCTTTCCGTGGAGCTTTGGGTAATGTTCATCAAGGTAAGCCACACTCTCGGTATCGATCTCGATCACGTGCACGTCAACCGGTTTTTGCAAGAGGTATTTTGTAAGCACGCCCATACCGGGGCCAATTTCCAGAACATGTTCATAGCCGTTGTAAGAAAGCGTATCGGCAATCTTTGAAGCCACATTTTCATCTTCGAGAAAATGCTGGCCCAGGTGTTTTTTGGCTCTTACGAGTCCATCCTCAGGTTCATTTCTTGCCCGCGATGATTGATATGAACTTTTACTTCGGAATTTTTTACTCATGTACCCCGTATTTTACTTCTTAAAATTATTGTTCGCTTATTACCTCAAGTTCTGTCCTGAAGGCTACAAATTTACCTTCAAAAGCCCTGGTTTTGCTTCTAAGATTTTCTGCGTCCTCTTTATGATAACGCTCTAGCATTTCTTTGTCCTTCGCGGTGTATTGCACAGAATAAGTAATACCACCCATCTCTTCATTCACCATTACTTTTGTCATGAGCGCCTTGATGAATTTACCTGTCTTGAGCATATCTGGGATATGCTCTTTTTTCATCCATTCGACCCAGTCGTCGTGGACATCTTCCTGAATATTTACAGTAACATTATAGATATACATAAGAATGTGATTGATCCTTCCTGAAAAGCAGGAAAAATTGACATTATTGAAAAGCTACTCCAGCTCGTCGCCGCGCAGCTGCCTGAATTTTTTTCGGGCATCAACAAAGTAAATACTATCGGCGTAATTAAAGACAATTTTTTCATAAAACTCCTTCGCCTTTTCAGGCTGTTGCAGTTGATTGGAGTATAATTCTGCCACACGATAATGCGCATTGTCCGCCAAAATGCCGTTCTTATAATGTTTTATGATGTTCAGATAATTGGCTTCGGCTTTATCAAATTCTCCCTGCTCCTCATACAGCAACGCCTGTTTGAGCAGGGCATCATCTTCAATTTTCTCTCCTTTATGCTGCTGGAGAAGCTCATCTAATAATTCTATAGCAGCTTCCTCTTTTTTCTGAAACGCCAGCAAATCGGCACGGGCATATTGCTTAAGTGCGGTTTGTGTGGAATCATCGAGAGAATTTTCGCTTATGAGCAGGCTGAGCTCCATCGCGTCATTAGCGATTAACTGTGAAGTAGCAGATTTTAACACGTCCAGCTGAATGCCCGCCCATTTGAAATCGCCTTTATAGTAGCTGGTTTTGGCTACTTTGAAACGCGCCATTTGTGCGATCACATCATTTTTAACGAGATTCTGTACCTGGGTATAATAGATAAGCGCCTGATTGAATTTCTCGTCCAGCACAAGAATATCTGAAAGGGCCATTTTCACCGCCGCTTCTTCAAACTGTTGCAGGTCTTTCTCCAGGAAACTCTTGAGAACAGCTTCGGCTTTTTCGGTTTTGCCTTCATTGAATGCGAGAAAATTGGCATAGTCTATTTGTAAGGATAAAGTATTGAGTCCATTGCCATAGGTCTCAAAAAGCTGTTTATAAGCCGACTCTATTTCGGGATATTTTTTCTTCGGAAGCTTATCCTGCAAAATCTTCAGCTTTAGTTGATGTGCCTGCAGCTTCACTTCATCCTGCAAAGTTTCGGCAATGACAAAATCCAGCAGATCCAGGGCTGTTTCTGACTCGCCTTCGTCTTTTGAAAGCAGCGTAAGCCTCATGATCTGCCCAAGCCCGCTATTTTCCCGCCGGTAAATTGCTTTCTCCTGTAAAAAGGCTTTTTTGAATTCCTTTTGCTGCACAAAGAGCCAGCTGAGCATTTGGTTGAAAAGAATATTTTGATCTTCCTGCAGCTTCTTCAGCAGCAATTTTCTAAAGATCATATTGGCTTCATTGGCCGGATCTTCGGTAATAAACTGGCCGTAAATTCGGCTCACAGCAGGCAAAAGATTGGGATTGTCCCCAAC
>JBAVJE010000327.1:0-8055 GCA_049687615.1 Salinimicrobium sp.
GGCAACAATGAATAAAATAATAAAATTTCAATATGTTTTTAGTAGACAAACCCTTCCTTTCCGATTTTCTTATTGATACAATAAGAGACAATAACTTCAATATAATTGCAACCAAAGTTGCCAGAGAGTTGATTAAAGATGATTTTTTGGCATGGATCGATGAAGATAAAGCTGTCTCCATCATTAAAAACAATCCTCAAATTCCAATTTATAGTAATTCAGAAAATGCATTAAACTGGATAGAGCAAAACCTTGGAGAAAGTGAGTTATCAAACAAGATAAAAATTTTAAAAGACAAGTTTAAATTTAGAGAGCTTATAAAAGAGCTGTTTCCTGAATTTTATTTCAAAAAAATAAGAGCGGAAGAAATCTCCGCATTATCCTCAAAAGACCTCACATTTCCATTCGTAATAAAACCTTCTGTTGGGTTTTTTAGTATCGGGGTACATATTGTAAAAAATGAAGAAGATTGGACAAAAGCTAAAAAGGAATTACATCCGGAGAAACTAAAAAGTATATTTCCTGAAAATGTATTGAATACCACTAATTTCATAATCGAAGAATTTATTCAAGGTGAAGAGTTTGCTATCGATTATTATTATGATGCCACTGGAAAGGTCGTTTTGTTAAACGTTCTACATCACATTTTCTCATCTGGAACAGATACAAGTGATAGGGTTTATTCTACATCAAAAGAAATAATCGGTAAACATAAAACCGGTTTTGAATCTTTTTTAAATAAAATTGGCGAACGATTAACCTTAAAGAATTTCCCTGCTCATGCCGAGGTGAGAATAGATGAAAATGGAAAAATAACACCTATTGAGATAAACCCTTTAAGATTTGGCGGTTTGTGTACTACTGGAGATTTATTAGGAGTAAGCCTGGGATTTAATTCATACAAATGCTTTTACGAAAACAGAAAGCCAGACTGGGAACAAATATTTAAGGGTAAGGAAGATAAGATATTTAGTATTGTCATATTAAATAATAATTCTGAAATAGAACCAGACGACATATCAAGTTTTAAGTATTCAGATCTTGAAAATGATTTTGAGAATCCGGTAATGATAAGAAAATTAGATATTAAGGAATTTCCTTTATTTGGTTTTGTTTTTACGGAAACTTCTTATGGCAATGAAAAAGAACTGAATGATATTCTTACGTCAGATTTAAAGAAGTACATCACTACCAGAGACAACTTTGCCAACACCGGCTATACCAGTTAAGCCGCAGCTTATCAAATAAGTGCATGCAACAACAAATTTGTTAAGCCAAATTAACATCGCCATCAAGACTTTACCTATTCCGGTGAATAGGCCGATATTTTCATCATACACCCCCTTCCCTACCAAATGAGTAATCTTATCATAAGTGCCGCAGAATTAAACGAGAAAATAAAGGATCATAATCTAATTATTTTGGACTGTAGTCCGGAAACGAATAAGGCCGGTTTAGAACCTGACTTTGAAAATACAAAGATCAAAGGTGCCAGGTACTTTGATCTTGAAAATGATTTTTGCAATCCAGACTCTAGTCTTCCGAATACACTTCCAACTCCCGAACAGTTTACAGAAAATTGCAGAAAATTGGGAATTAATAACTCAAGTGAGATAATACTTTATGATAACCTGGGAATTTATAGTAGCCCCAGAGTTTGGTGGATGTTTAAAATCATGGGACACGACGGAGTTGCTGTACTTAACGGTGGTTTGGCTGCTTGGATGCAGCTGGGCCTACCCACACAAACCGAGCATAGTACCGGAACTAAGGCCGGGAATTTCACTGCAAATCTTAGGCTGGAATTGATTTCAGACTTGGACTTCATAAAGCAAAACCTAACAAGTAAAGAGGCGCTGATCATTGATGCCAGAAGCCCGGGAAGGTTTGACGGCCTCATCCCCGAACCCCGGGAAGGATTAAGAAGTGGAAATATACCCGGTTCCATAAATATCCCTTTTCAGGATGTGCTCGAGAACGGAAAATTCAGGGAAAAAGATGAGCTAAAATCTATTTTTAGAGAGGTTAAGGATCCTTCTAAGGAACTGGTATTTAGTTGTGGTTCGGGAATAACTGCCTGTATACTGTTCTTAGCCGGAGAACTGGTTCTCGATCACAAAAAGTCGGTTTACGACGGCTCCTGGACCGAATGGGGCAGCCGAGTGAAGAATGACTAATGATTGGAAATTTCTTTGGATTTAGGGTTCTTCCTTTTTCCGAAGGCAATGAGCAAAAGACCAAGAATGGTGATTATCCCGCCAATAATGGTGATGGTATCGGGAAACTGGCCAAAATAGAGATAGGCCCCGAACAGTACAAAAAGACCTTTAGTGCTGCTAATAATTGCCTTTTTAGACAGGGTAATATACTGTAGGGCGAGGTAACCAGCGATCACGGTCAAAAATGGTCCCAGGGAAGCTCCAATAAAAATGTTCAGCAAAGGCTTATACCCTATGAGCATAGATTCTTCCGAAGACACCAGGGCGATTATTGAAAATACCAGCAAAAAGAAGCTGCGGTTGGTAGTTAATATGATAGGATTGATATTCCTGATGTTTTTCTTGATGATCACTGCGCTTACACCCGCAAATATACTGTAGTACACCACATATTGCGTCCCATCGATGAACATGTCTCTAAATGAGGTGTCACCTTTATAACTAATGATAAAGGCACCCGTAATAGCGAGTAGCATACCGGCGAACTCCTTGCGATTGAAGCGCTCCCTGAGCAAAAAGAAACTGAGTGTAATGACAAAGACAGGGGAAATATTTCCTATAAAGGAGGTGACTGCCGGGTTAGGGATGGTATGAATGGCCTTAAAGAAAAAATAAGTCCCTGCCACTTCAATGATTCCTAAAAACACAAGAATACCCAGGTTGCTCCTGGCAAATTCGGTTATCGACCTATAGGTTTTTTGGGTACAGCCATATAAAAATATCCACGACAGTCCTATCGCAAACCAGTATACGCCAAACTGCGGCATGCTCACCTCCTGGAGCGCCGCCTTGCTGAAGATATAAACATTGGATACGGCAATTACAGAAACAAAAGCCAGTAAAACACCTTTTAATTCATCTGAAATTTTCACAATATAAATTTAGTATCTTGAGATTTGGTCATGTGCAACATTTGTTACTAAACCTTCAGATTAAATTAATGTGACTAGCTGATATTTATCAATTTAAGAGGAAAAAAGAAGTCTTAACTTAATTTCATAATAAGGCTCTAAAAAAAATGAAACCTGAGGAACGAAGTTTTTCTTACAGCTTTTTCTTAAATTCAATGTAACATTAGTTACATGGCGAGGTAACAAAGGTTACTGACTGCACTAGTATCTAAGGGTAATTTTGCCCCTTCAAAAATTATGCAAATGAATAGAATCAAAACCCTTTTGTTTATTCCCGCATTGTTTAGTGGGTTCCTGTTACAGGCCCAGGAAAAGATTGCTATAGGACAAAAAGAAGTTCTGGAGCGAATGCAAGAGAATAACAGCCAGTTGAGGATCTCCCAACAGGAGTTCCTGGTTGCCCGGGCTCAATACAGGCAAACCAATGCGGTTTTTCTCCCAAAAATCACAGCTTCCCATACCGGCTTTACCACAACAAACCCTTTAATGGCTTTTGGTTCGAAGCTTAATCAGGAGATTGTCACTCAAAGTGACTTCGACCCCGCCAGGCTTAATAATCCGGAGCGAATTGAAAATTTCGCCACCAAAGTAGAAGTTCAACAACCTCTTATCAATATTGACGGGTTCTACCAGCGTGCAGCTGCGAAAAACAAGATGGAAGCCTCCCGGCTGCAAAGTCTGCGCACCGGTGACCATATGACTTTAGAGACCAGAAAAGCCTACATGCAGTTACAACTCGCTCATAAGGCGGTGGTCGTACTGGAACAGGCTCTGGAAACTGCCGAAGCCAATTTAAGAATGGCAGAAAACAACTATAAACAGGGCTATCTGCAACGCTCAGACGTGCTTGCTGTGGAAGTTCGAGTAACCGAGGTGAATAACCGACTGCAGTATGCCAGGAGCAATGTGAGAAACGCAAGCGATTATATTATGTTCCTCATGGGAGATTGCGAGTCGATGAATGTCGTATTGATTCCAAAAGATTCTTTGCAGGTCCAAATGAATAAAAACTTAGACCTCAATCTCTCCGAAGATCGTGCAGATATCCAGGCAATGGATCTGGCCACCCAGGCACGAAAAAAAATGTTCCAGGCAGATAAAATGACTTTTTTACCCCGCCTGAATGCCTTCGGAAGCTATGAACTATATGATGATGAGATCTTCACAGGAGATGCTTCGGGCTATTTGGCAGGAGTAGCTTTGACCTGGGACCTGTTCGATGGTAGCAAACGCTTCGGGAAAACCCAGCAATCAAAAGCTGAATTCAAACAGGCTCAACTCGAATACGGACAGTACCTTCAAAAGAGTCAGCTGGAGCTAAATAAAGCCAGACGGGATTTACAGGATGCTGAAAATAAACTGAAGCTTACAAAACTGGCAATGGAGCAGTCCCAGGAGGCTTTAAGAATCAGAAACAATCGTTACGAACAAGGTCTTGAAAAGACAACCGATCTATTAGGAGCCGAGACCCAGTTTTCGGAGAAGCAACTTGAATACTACCAAACCGTATATGAGTATAATTATGCCCTGGAGTATTTGAATTTTCTTGCGAGTAATGGAGTTAACAGCGAAGTAATAGAATAATCAAACAGGCGTCACTGATGGGAATTTTGCTTCGGCAATCAAGGTCCTTCGGGGAGTCCACAATCTGAGCATCTAAAATCTTGAAATCAAGCTTGAGTATTAAAATTGAATCATATATCATGAAAAGAACCATATACACCTTAACATTAGCCGCCCTTAGCATGTTCGCAATGAGTTGCGGCAGCGATGAGAAGAAACAGGCCGTAAATGAGACAGCAGCAGTTCCGGTACAGGTAGAAACACCATCTTCTGCCGGAGAGCGTTTCCTTACCGCCAGTGGAAAAATCGAAGCGGTGAACAGTGCCAACCTCAGCACTCGTATGATGGGTTACATCCAGGATATTCGGGTAAATGTTGGTGACAAAGTAAAAAAAGGCGAATTATTGATCTCCATCAACAATACCGACCTGCAGGCAAAACGCGCCCAGGTAAATGCCAGTATCACCGAAGCAGAGGCAGCTTACAATAACGCCAAAAAAGATTACGAACGTTTTAAAACACTTTATGAAGAGCAGTCAGCTTCTCAAAAAGAGATGGATGACCAGACTGCCCGTTTTGAGATGGCACAGGCAAGGTTAGAAGGAGCAAAACAAATGAAAAACGAGGTTGAATCTCAATTCGCATATTCTAATATACGTGCTCCATTTAGTGGGGTGATCACAAATAAATTTTCAGAGGAAGGTACTATGGCCAATCCGGGACAACCCCTGCTTGCGATAGAAGCCCCCGGAAATTTTGAGGTTATAGCCAGAATTCCGGAATCTGAGATCTCCAGGATCAAAACAGGCACTAAAGTGGACGTTATCATAAAGTCTATTGATCAGACTGTTCAGGGTACTGTTTCCGAACTTAGCAGTTCGGCAAGAAATACCGGCGGACAATACCTCGCAAAGGTAGCACTGGAAAAAACCGATGCAGAAGTACTTTCCGGAATGTACGCCACTGTACGCTTTCCTATTGAAAAGCAAGAAGAGACCACAGGAACAGTTATGATCCCTCAGGAAGCGATTATCACCCGTGGGGACCTTAAAGGAATTTATACGGTAAGCTCCCAGAACACCGCACTTCTTAGATGGCTGCGCCTTGGAAGATCATATGGCGATCGTGTGGAAGTACTAAGCGGCTTGAAACCTGGTGAGTCTTATATAATTTCGGCAGACGGAAAAATATTCAACGGAGCAAAGGTAAGTGTAAAGGAGTAAGACCTTAAGGGTTACGCCTAAACAACAACAATTAGAAAAGATATGAAAGAAGGATTAGCAGGCAAGATCGCCAAAGGCTTTTTAGATTCAAAATTGACGGTGCTGCTTATGATCGTGTTCATGATCATTGGGGTATATAGTTCATTTTTGATTCCCCGGGAGGAGGAGCCGCAAATTGAGGTCCCGATGGCCGACGTGTTCATCGGCTATCCCGGTGCCAGTCCCAGCGAGGTTGAATCGCGCATAATGAAGCCATTGGAGAAGGTGGTTTCTAATATCAAAGGTGTTGAGTACGTCTACTCCACTTCAATGGAAGAACAGGGTATGTTGATCGTGCAGTTCTATGTAGGCGAAGACATTGAGCGTTCTTATGTTAAGCTTTATAATGAGCTTATGAAGCATATGGACGAAATGCCTCCAAACGTCACCGAGCCGCTGGTAAAAACCAGGGCTATTGACGATGTGCCTGTACTGGGCCTAACGCTTTGGAGCGAGAACTACGATGATTACCAGTTACGCCAAATGGCAAATGAATTACGCAATGAAATTGAGAAAGTCGAGGACGTTTCTGTCGTTAACAACATTGGCGGCCGCAACAGGCAGCTGCGAGTAATTGTAGACAAAGATAAAATGGCTTCTAGTGGCGTGGACCTTTTGGGAGTCGCCCAAAAAATTAAAGCTTCCAACCAGCAGCTTTCCTCGGGAAGTTTTGACCAAAATGATACTGAAATTCTAGTAAGTGCCGGAAGCTTTTTGGAGTCACCCCAAGACGTGGAAAATCTTATTATCGGGGTACAGGATAATCAACCGGTGTATCTCAAACAAATTGCCCAAGTTAAAGATGGTCCTGAGATCCCAAACCAGTATGTGACCTTCGGATATGGACAGGCGGTAACCGCTTCAGAAAAATATGTGGGAGAATATCCTGCCGTTACCCTTTCAGTTGCAAAGCGAAAAGGTGCCGATGCCATGAAGGTTGCAGATGTGATCCTCGAAAAGGTGGAACACCTGGAGAAAAACCTTATTCCCGAAGACGTTCATGTAGAAGTGACAAGAAACTACGGGGAAACTGCTTCTCATAAAGTTGGGGAATTACTGATGCACCTTATTGGGGCAATCATCGCTGTAACGTTGGTAGTAATGCTGGCAATGGGCTGGCGTGGAGGATTGGTGGTTTTTCTTTCTGTACCTATCACCTTTGCCCTGACCCTTTTGAGTTATTATATGCTCGACTACACCCTGAACAGGATCACCCTGTTCGCCCTTGTATTCGTGACGGGTATTGTAGTAGATGACTCCATCATTATTGCCGAGAATATGCACAGGCACTTTAAGATGCGGCGCCTGCCTTTTAAACAAGCCGCACTTTACGCCATTAACGAGGTAGGAAACCCCACTATCCTGGCTACCTTTACAGTTATTGCTTCGGTACTACCCATGGCGTTCGTAAGTGGGTTGATGGGACCTTACATGAGCCCAATGCCTATTGGAGCATCCATCGCGATGATTCTTTCATTATTCGTGGCCCTTACCATCACTCCTTATCTTGGTTATATCTTCCTTAGGGAAAAAGTAAAGAAAGGTGAACCGGTCAAAGAATCTGAGGACAGGCTTGAAGACAGCATGATCTATCGCATTTACAGGCGTTTTGAAGAGCCGCTCATTGACAACAGAAAAATCCGCTGGATTTTCCTTGGAATTACATTCTTGTTGCTCTTGGGATCTGTCGCCATGTTCTTCACAAAAGATGTGGCTGTAAAAATGCTGCCGTTTGACAACAAAAATGAATTCCAGGTAGTCATCGATATGCCTGAAGGAACTACCCTGGAAAGAACAGCTGTTGTGACTAAAGAAATCGGCCAATATCTTTCTCAGAGTCCGCAGGTGGTAAACTATCAGACCTATATTGGTACCTCATCTCCTATTACGTTTAATGGTTTGGTAAGACATTATGACCTGCGCGGTTCCAGTAATTCGGCCGATATCCAGGTAAACCTGTTACCAAAAGGAGACCGAAGCCTTCAAAGTCACGACATTTCAAAAATGTTACGACCTGATATTCAGAAAATAGGTAAAAAGTACGGAGCAAATGTCAAACTGGTAGAAGTGCCACCCGGACCACCAGTACTTTCAACAATT
>JBAVJE010000328.1:0-4738 GCA_049687615.1 Salinimicrobium sp.
TTTTAGAAGACCTTATTTTTAAAGATTGTCCGGAAAATTTGGACCTTTTACCCGCCATATTTTAGGTCTAAAGCTATCATCGCGGGACAAACAGGGATAAGATTAGTAAAATCCACAGAAGAATTCGCGGACCTGGAGCAATATAACAGGCCGAACAAACGGCTTATAAAAAAAAAATTAAAAATAAATTTTAGAAAGACCCTGGAGGTAAGAATGAGAGGTCCGGTTAATAAATTGATGTTAAAAAAAGAGAAAACACTTTAGGAATAAACGATAAAGCTTTGATAACCGGACTCTTAATGATTATAGAATTTTCTCCTCTCCTCTTTCTTCCTAATTTTCTGAAGTAGACGGAAACCCTGACCGAAATATGTGAAATGCTAAAAAATTCAATTTAACTGGTAGTTTTTGAAATATTTATTTGAAATAGGTGCTCCTTTTGTTATTTTGCAAGGACTATTGTAACGAATCATTAAATGATTGAAATAAAAAGACTCTTTGATTTTCCCTACTTCCAATTAAAAAATGCCCCTCTGGAAAAATCTCTGGTAACAAAAAGAAACGGGAATTGGGAAGCCCTTTCTACTCAGGAATACATCGATAAAGCAAATGCCGTAAGCCGTGGATTGCTCAGGTTAGGAATTAAGCCAAATGATAAGATCGCGATGATCTCTTCCAGCAACCGCAGCGAGTGGAATGTGATTGACATAGGGCTGCTGCAGATTGGCGCCCAAAACGTACCCATTTACCCCACTATTTCTGAAGAGGATTATGAATATGTGCTTAACCACAGCGAAGCTGTGTACTGTTTTGTATCAGATAAAGCCATACTCGACAAGTTAAATACGGTAAAGGCGAACACTTCTTTAAAAGGGGTGTATTCTTTTGATAAAATTAGCGGCTGCCCAAATTGGGAAGAGATCGTGGAATCTGGAAAGGATGAATCAAATCAAGAAGAAGTCGAAAAGCTAAAAGATGCCGTAAACGAAAACGATCTCGCTACGCTCATCTATACTTCGGGAACCACCGGCAGACCTAAAGGCGTAATGCTTAGTCACAAAAATATTGTGAGCGATGTTCTTTTGAGTTCTGAAAGGGTACCTTTTGAGTTTGGAGAGTATGTCTCGCTAAGTTTTCTTCCGGTTTGTCACATTTTCGAAAGAATGATCTTATACCTGTATCAATATTACAGCGTTTCTGTCCATTTTGCTGAATCAATCGATATGCTCAGCGAAAACCTGAAAGAAGTAAAACCTGATGTTATAACCGCGGTCCCACGTGTTATTGAAAAGGTTTACGACAAGATCATCGCTAAAGGATCTACTGTGGGAGGAATCAAACAGAAGATGTTCTTCTGGGCAATTGAACTTGGCCTGGAATACGAACCATATGGCGCCAACGGCTGGTGGTATGAATTTCAATTGAGCATTGCGAGGAAACTTATCTTTTCAAAATGGAAGGAAGGTCTAGGTGGCAACATCAAATTAATAGTATCTGGAAGCGCAGCTTTGCAGCCAAGACTGGCGAGAGTTTTTGCAGCTGCCGGAATTCCTGTGATGGAAGGTTACGGTCTTACCGAAACCTCTCCGGTTATTGCCGTAAATGATCAACGAGATCACGGTTTTAAAATTGGCACAGTGGGTAGAGTATTACGAGATGTCGAGGTGAAGATCGCCGAAGACGGCGAGATCCTCACCAAGGGTCCTAATGTCATGAAGAGCTATTATAAAGACCCCGAAAAGACAAAAGAAGCCGTTAACGAAGAAGGTTACTTTCATACCGGAGACATTGGAGAACTTGACAAGGATGGCTTTTTACGCATCACCGATCGTAAAAAAGAAATGTTTAAAACTTCTGGAGGAAAATATGTCGCACCTCAGCTCATTGAAAACCAGATGAAACAATCTCGATTTATTGACGAGATCATGGTCATTGGAGAAGGTGAAAAAATGCCTGCCGCTTTCATTCAGCCTAATTTTGAATTCCTTCGGGAATGGGCAAAAAGAAAACATGTGGAAGTTGGCCCTACCAATGAAGACCTTATTACTAACAGCCAGGTCATAGAAAGAATCCAGGAGGAAGTAGATTTCTACAACCAGAAATTTGGAAACTGGGAAAAGGTGAAGCGCTTTGAGCTTACTCCCGATGCCTGGAGTGTTGAAGGCGAACATCTCACGCCAACCATGAAACTCAAACGACGAAATATCATCAAGTTGTACCAAAAACTATACGACAAGATCTACGAAAGATAGAAAAACCTTAATTTCTTAAATGGTCCGGAAAAAGTGATTTTTCCGGACTTTTTGATTTAAAAAAGTATTAGGAAAAGCAAAAATCTCCCTATGCGCCTCCCTGAATATTATGTAAATTAGAGGCACTAAAAACCTACCAAAAAAATGAGAAAACTTGTCTTTTTCGCTCTTGCAGCTATTTTCTTGAGCTGCAATGAGTCTGCTAAAAAAATCCAGTTCTTTTCCGCAGAGAATCAAAGCATAAAATATTCCGGCAGGCATGCTACCGAAAGCGGTAGCGTTGCCCTTATTGGCTCTGCCTCATCGGTCCAGACCAAAGTTTATGGAGATAGTGTTGCTTTAGTGTTTGAAAGCCCCGAAAACCATCACTACGTTGCCGTCGAGCTCAATGATAAATATTTGGGGCGGTACCGGGTCAAAAATGACACTTTAAGCTTTGGTTTACCTAATAAGGATGCTGCCAATGGATTAAAGGTGTACAAGGATACAGAGGCTGCCAACAGCGACCTGATTTTTATAGGACTTCAAGCTGATAAAATAGAAGCTCCCTCTGAAGAAGACCGCCTGACCATTGAATTCATTGGAAACTCGATCACCTGCGGCATGGGCGCCGACAGTTCAAAAATAGGCTGTGATGAAGAGGAATGGTACGACCAACACAATGCTTATATGGCCTATGGGCCCCGCGTGGCCCGTGCACTTAAAGCTAATTTTAGATTGAATTGCGTCTCAGGAATGGGCATGTACCGCAACTGGAATGATGAAGACCAGCCTGTAATGCCAAATGTTTATGACAATAAAAGACTAAATGCAGATAGCAATGAAAAAGCTGATTTTTCAGGAAAATCTCCTGAAATTGTAAGTATTGCTCTTGGCACCAATGACCTGTCTTATGGTGATGGAGAAAAAGAACGCAAGGCCTTTGACCAGGAAAAGTTCGTAAACAATTATATAGACTTCGTAAAACATATTTTTAAGCTCTATCCAAATACGCAAGTGGCGCTACTTTCAAGTCCTATGGTGGGAGAAAAGGAAAAACCGGTACTGGAGCAAAGCCTGGAAGAGGTGAAATCACATTTTGAGAACAATCGGGTGGCAGTCTTTAAATTTGACACAATGAATTTACAGGGTTGCGGCAACCATCCTAACCTGCAGGACCATCGTGAAATGGCCCAGGCACTTATCCCCTTTTATAGAAATTTATTATCAGAAAATACAATAGAATGAATACTTACAAAGCTTCCGAAGACAGATATGAAAAAATGGAATACCGCCGTTGCGGAAACAGCGGAATTCTTTTACCCCTACTTTCCCTGGGCCTGTGGCACAACTTTGGCGATGTTGATGACTTTGAAACCTCGAGAGAACTACTAAGAACAGCTTTCGACAACGGGATCACGCATTTCGATCTTGCCAACAATTACGGACCTCCTTACGGTTCTGCAGAAAAGAACTTCGGAAAGATCTTCAAAGAAGACTTCAAACAATATAGAGACGAACTTATCATTTCCACCAAGGCAGGCTGGGACATGTGGCCCGGGCCGTACGGAAATTTTGGTTCCAAAAAGTACCTCATCGCCAGCCTCGACCAATCTTTAAACCGAATGGGACTGGATTATGTGGATATCTTCTATCATCACCGTCCCGATCCTGATACTCCCCTGGAAGAAACGATGGGCGCACTTGACCAGATCGTACGGCAGGGAAAAGCGCTTTATGTAGGGATCTCGCAGTATCCGGCGGGAGATACGGCACGGGCTGCTGCAATTCTTAAACAACTGGGCACTCCATTCCTCATCCACCAACCGCGATATAATATGTTTGACCGGTGGGTTGAAAATGGCCTTTTAGACACTTTAAAAACCGAAGGTCTTGGCAGTATCGTTTTTTCTCCGCTGGCACAAGGGATACTTACCGGAAAATACCTTAACGGAATTCCTTCAGACTCACGTGCAGCAAGGGAGGGAGGTTATCTGGATAAGAATATCATCACCCCGGCAGTTGTTGAAAAAGTGCAAAACCTGAATGAATTGGCTAAAGAGAGAGATCAAAGCCTGGCACAAATGGCTATTTCGTGGTTATTGAAAGATAAGAGGGTAACATCTGTACTTATTGGAGTAAGCAGGGTTTCACAGCTTCAGGACAACCTTAACGGCCTTAAAAACCGTTCCTTTTCTGAAGCAGAACTCAGGCAAATAGAACAAATCCTCAAACATTAACCGCACGAGATCTTTAAAATTTTTATGAATCCTCTTTCCCCCTTGTTCTCTACTATAATTCCGCAGACTTATCGGGCTCGGATTTTACAGAAGAAACCAAATAAGTGAAAGAGGTTCTTAAAATACCATTTTTGACATGAAAAAAATCAGCATCCTTTTCCTACTGTTTCTTAATTTTCCGGGGTTTGCCCAAGAAAATTTGATCATGAATGTTGGCGGCCGCGAGCAATTTTCGCTTAACGGTCACTGGCATTACATCATTGATCC
>JBAVJE010000329.1:0-17937 GCA_049687615.1 Salinimicrobium sp.
AATAACAGTTTCATTAACAACTGTTTCAATTATTAGTCTATGTTTGTACTTTATTAATTATTATTTTTTTTACAATGGAAGGTACAGTTAAATTTTTCAATGAATCTAAAGGTTACGGATTCATCACTAACGACGAAACAGGGCGAGACATCTTTGTTCACGTCACTGGTCTTAACGGAGAAACTCTTGAGCAGGGTGACAAGGTTGAGTACAATGAAACAGAAGGAAGAAAAGGATTGACCGCATCAGACGTGCGAGTAATCAACGAATAATATTTTTATTATTAGACCAAAAGTCCTGCACCAGGTGCAGGACTTTTTTTTTGCCTTTTTTTTACTGCAATTCCTGAAAATTACTCCCCCAGATCGATTACATTCTAAGTAGATGAATGATTAAACTGCTGAAAAAGTCCTGAAAACAAAGACCTCTCAAAAAGGCATTTTTCAGACCTCAACAAAAAACTTATTCTTCCAGATGTCGGTGGTTATTTAGAATGAAATGTCTCCCGACTTTGCTCGAGCTGACTTAAGACCGAAGAATAAGGAGGCGGCTTTTACAGCTAAAAGTCACCTCCTTTTTCTTCTATACATTTTTATACTATACTTCGTGCACCTCTTTAATACCTTCCAACATGGTTGTAGTCATTTGATCAAGGTCAAATTTATGCTGCCAGCCCCAATCTTGTCGTGCTCTGGAATCATCAATGCTCGAAGGCCATGAGTCGGCAATTGCCTGCCTAAAATCGGGATCATAGTCAATTTCAAATTCCGGAATATATTTTTTGATAGATTTTGCCAGGGTATCGGGCGTAAAATTGAGCGCCGAGAGGTTATAGGAAGACCTTATTTTAATTGATTCTGCCGGTGCGTCCATAAGTGAAATCGTGGCCCTTATGGCGTCATCCATGAACATCATGGGCAGTTCTGTATCTTCACTAAGAAAGGAAGTATATTTTCCCTTTTTCAAGGCCTGGTGATAGATTTCCACCGCATAATCTGTGGTGCCGCCACCCGGCAATGTCTTATAACTAATAAGTCCGGGGTAACGAATACTACGAACGTCGACACCAAATTTATTATGGAAATACTCACACCATCTCTCTCCCGCCTGCTTGCTTATTCCGTAAACCGTGGATGGTTCCATGACAGTTGTTTGCGGCGTTTGTTGTTTTGGAGTTGACGGCCCAAAGACTGCAATGCTCGAAGGCCAGAAGACCTTGGATACCTTTTTATCTTTGGCAAGGTTAAGCACATGAAAAAGAGAATTCATATTAAGCGCCCATCCTTTCATTGGAAATTTCTCTGCGGTTGCACTAAGCATTGCCGCCATGAGATATACCTCATCAATTTCATGGTGCATGACCAGGTCCTGGATCTGCTCAAAATCTGTTGCATCTGCAATTTCAAAAGGTCCGGAGGCCATTAAATCTTCATTTCCTTCCCTTATATCACTGGCGATTACGTTCTGTTTTCCGTATTTTTCACGAAGTGCAAGCGTAAGTTCGGTTCCAATTTGCCCACAAGCGCCAATAATCAATATCTTTGGAGTCATAATTTCTGTTGTTTGGTAAAACAAAGATATCTAATTCAGCAATGATGAGAAATTGTGAAGCCGGTAAAAGCTACTGAATTTTCCTTCAAAATGATGTTTCGATACCTTTTCCGTTTTAAAACCTATTGAAAAATGAGAAAATTCTTCTTCTTAATTCTTGCCGTTGCCATGTTTTCGTGTAATCAAAAGGCACAGGAAGCCCAGGTAAATACATCTGAAGGCCAACGATCTTTCTCGGAACAGCTCCAGGTGAGCAGCAACAGAAAAGTGATTCTTTTGCCCGAAGCTCAGGAACAGGTAAGCGAATGGCTGGCCTACGCCACCGCCCGGGACGAGATTTCAGGTCTTAGAGAACTTACGGGAAATGAGATTATGGCGAATTCGAAAAACCTGGTGCAAATCATGGAAAGTCTCAGGACTACGATTCCCGATACCTTACAAACGCCCGCTGTAACGGTTCGCACTAACGTGCTGCTTACCAAGGCAAGGGTGCTGCAACAAATCTCTGGTAAAAAACATAAGAATGCAGATGAAGTTTTTGAGCTGGCCAACGATCTCCTTCTGGAATTTGGAAATTTTAAGATTCAGCTTAATGAGTTGTTTCTAAAAGCTCCGGGTGATTTTGAAAAAGAGCTGGACGAACAGTTCGAGGAAGCCCGCCAAAATAAGGACACATTAAATTTACCGCAGCCCACCGGCCGGGAGTGATCAACTAAACAGCCGGTTATCAAGGGGGAAATTCCCTATTTTAGTGATCTTTATTTTGCTGAAGTGGGGATGCCCGGGATTGATCAGATAATTAAAATCACCCTGCACTACAGCAGATGGTACTCGTAAAACCGCGTTTTCTGAAGCTTTTATAAATTCATCTCCCAATGCCTGGCTTTGCCGGTTATATGGGAAAACATTCCAGTGCTTCGGAAGATTCTCAGGATCAAGATCGGCTATTTCTATACTTTCGGGCAGGTCGAGCTCTACCATCACAAAATCTTCAGGAAGCATGGACAGACTAAGGTGAACAGCCACTTCGGCCAGAGCGAGTGCCCTGCTTTGGGCGCTATAGATCACTTGTGTACCCCTGGAATTCCACCTGCCACCAACAATGGCAGCACCTTTTCCCGAAAGTTCCTTAGCGTATTTTCTTCTTGACAGCCGGTAAACCTTCATTATGCAAAAATTCCCTGGTCAATATGATGTAATTCTTCTACCACCAGTTCTTTACCATAACTGTCTTTTAACAGCTCACGCGGCGTGAGATTACCCAAAGCAAAACTGGGGGTTTGTAACCAGAGGTAAAACTTCTCCCGACCTAATATTGAATTCCCCAGAGAAGTAACCTCAGCGAGTTCAAGAATCTTTTCACTGTGTTGGGGCTTAAAAATGTGATCCTTAAGTGCCTTATAACGTTGCAGGGTCTTGGTAGAAAGCCCCAGGAACTCTGCCCATTCTTCTTCCTGAAAAGGGGTCTTTTCTTTTATTAAGCTAAAGAGCCTATAAGGAATTCCCTTTCTTATAGAATGTACGATAAGCATTCTATTGGAAAGAAACTCCTGATAAGTGATAGCTTCTTCGTTGATGTAAAGATTCTTGTCTTCCTCAACCTTCTTGAGATAAGACCTCACTGCCCTGTCAATTTTCAAATTCGCTTCCATATATAGACTTATGTCTATAAATATAAGACATTTGTCTGTACCTTTATTTTTTATTTCAATAAAAGATTTCCAAAAGTTAAATTGCAGTTAACATGCTAAGGGACAGTTATTTAATCAATAAATTTAGCTAAAGCCTTTAAAATGCATTTCATCAATAGAAGAATCAATCTATTTTGGTTTCTCGTTTGCCTTTTTTGTACCTACAGCAGTTTTCCGATATCATTAGAAAATCCTGTACCACCACAACAGGACGAAAGGCAACATGAGGAAAAAGTAATAGACACTGATGGGAAATCTGCCGCCTTCAGCGAATTCCCCAATCTACATCCCTTAGTAGTGCATTTCCCTGTGGTGCTTATTCCCCTCGCCCTACTTTTCCAGATCATGTCATTTTTCTGGCGCAGCAAAGCCATGAGTGCGACCGCAATGCTTCTCCTTGCCATTGGAATAACAGGAGGTTTCTTGGCCAGCTTCTTATTTCATCCCGAGATTGGGGAATTGGATATGAAGGTTCAGGAGGTTTTTGACACCCACAAATCTTATGCTTATTATACGCTCTACCTTGGAGGCGGCGCATTATTGCTCAAGGTAATTTCCTATTTCCTCATCGACAATAACCGGATAGCAGAAATTATTGTCCTTCTCCTGCTTCTTGCAGGCAGCTATACCGTCGCCTATTCCGGCCATTTGGGTTCGCAAATGGTGTATATTGAAGGTATAGGTCCACAGGGCAAACATCTCGAAGAGCAAGAGCAATAAATTGCTTTTCTTGTCGCTTATTTTGTCGGGCGGTTTATAGAGGTGGCCTGCTAAGATTTTCCCCGGGTTTTAAATCTGCTCCTGGGGCAGGGACATTCCGGGATTTTTCCAACGACATTTTAGTACACCACGCACCCCAATGAATCCTCAAATTGATATTTGGTTGCGAATCACAGCTTTAAAGAAGCTTGTGTAACAAACCTGTTTTTTTTGCGTCTTAATAAAAAACCATCTATGCACCGCTTTCTTCTTTTGCTCAGCCTGCTGCTTTTTGTACCGTTAAACCAGCTTTTCTCCCAGGATTATCACGCCAGGGTCATTGACGCGCAAACCAAAAAACCGGTTCCCTACGCCAATGTCGTATTTGGTGAACACAAGGGTGTGGTTACCAATGAAGAAGGTTTTTTTAGTTTTAATTTTGTTCAGCAAAAACCGGAAAGTGTACAAATTTCTTCCCTGGGATATGAACCTGTGGAGATAGCCATAGACAGCCTTCAAAATCTCGTTATCAGCCTTTCCCCCAGCACCATTGAACTCAAGGAAGTCTTCGTTTCCAATAAAAATTTAAGCCCCCTTGAAATCATTAAAAAGGTGAAGGAGGAAATTTCCAATAATTTTGATCTGGGCTTAGGTCAAAAAAGGATCTTCTTCAGAGAATCGTCTTTTAATAACATAAAAAAATTCAAGCTTAAGGTAGAAGAATCTACCATTGAGGGAATCGATCAAAATTTAATGAACCGGCTCACCGAAGAAATGCCGAAATTCACAGATTCTTACAGGGAAGTGCTGGGGGACCTCTACGGAAACTACGACAAACAGAAATTACATATTGTCAAGGCCGCCAACCTTTATGACCCGAAGGAATCACAGTCGGTGGAACAAATCGTTCATCAAATGGAAACGCTTTTTCGGGATAATTTAAAAAAGAAGTCTTTTCTAAAGATCAAATCAGGATGGTTGGGAGTGAAAGTCGATGCCGATGAACTGGAGAAAGGTATGGCTGATCTGGAAAATGAGAAAAAAGAAAAGACTCCCGAGGAAAAAGCAGAATATAAAGCCAAAAACAAAATATTCCTTCAAAAAAGCACTGCCACAAACATTAACTCCTTGTTAGCTAATGTCTTTTGGAAAGAAAATATCCCTTTCAACCTTTTTGAAAAGACCAGAAAGTATGAGTTCAACCTAAAAGGTTACCTACACCTGGACGATGAAGTAGTTTATGTGATCGAATTCCAACCCAAAAGAAAGGCAGATTACAAAGGCACCATCTACGTGAATTCCCTGGATTATGGTGTACACCGGCTGGAATATGAGAATGTGCGACCCCTCAAACATTTCAGGCTGTTAGGGGTAAGTAAAACTGATGATGTTTACCGCGGTAAAATGATCTTTACCAGGAATGAATCGGGAAAATACAGCATTAGCTACCTGGAACAGGAAAAAGGACAAACCGTGGGTATAGACCGGCCATTGACCATTATCGAAAAGAACCGACATGTGCCCGGAAGAAATAAACAAAATGAACTCGACATGGACCTTGACCTTCTTTTGGGAGTGGTCACTAAAGTCCAGATGCTCATCTATGACGACAAGTCCATAACTGAAAGTGATTACGAAATCCTTCCTGCAGAGGATACGTTTGAATATCAGGCTTTCAATTCCTATAATCCCGACTTCTGGAAAGGCAACAACATCATCGAGCCTAATGAAGCCATCAAACAATTCACCGCGATGGAAGATTAAAGTACCCTAAGATTTTTTCTGCATCAGGTCTTAAAAATGTCATTTTTGACAGGCCTTAAGCTGAAGTCGTATCTTACAACTGAAAATTTTTTAATTATTATGAAGCATTTTTTAGCATTAATCCTTTTTCTAAGCTGTATTGCACCGGCTGCCGCACAGACTTCAGCAAAAGAAAAAATTGACGAACTGCTTACCGGGTGGCACGATGCAGCCGCACGCGCCGATTTTGACGATTACTTTTCAAAAATGGCGGAAGAAGCTGTTTTTATAGGGACAGACCCGACAGAAAACTGGGCTAAACCGGCATTTATGAATTGGGCAGAACCTTATTTTATCAAAGGCAAGGCCTGGAGTTTTACCACTCTGGAAAGAAACGTCTTTCTTGCCGAAGATTCCCAACTTGGCTGGTTTGACGAACTACTGGAAACTCAAATGGGTATTTGCAGGGGCTCGGGAGTGGTGAGCAAAGTAGATGGGCAATGGAAGATAAAACATTATGTGCTGTCGATAGCGGTCCCGAATGAAAATGTTTCAGAATTAACCGAACTAAAAAAGGATTTTGACCTCAAATTGATCACTGAGTTTAAAACCCGGTAGAAAACGTCATTTTTGAAACCTGTCTTGGGAACGATCTTTGCACCAATAAGGAAAGAAAGGCAGCAACAAACTAAATTTCAATGCCTGCGAGGGTAAGAATAAACTTTCTTTTAGTAATTTTCCAACAATTATAATTAATAAACAATGAAGAGAATAACCAATGCTTTCTTGTTCTCTCTAATCGCCACTGCCGCTTTAACCAGCTGTAACGACGACAAGGAGAAACAAGTTGAAGAAAACAGGGGAATTAACCTGGCCTATATGGATACTACGGTCACTCCCCAAGAAGATTTTTTCCGTTTTGTGAACGGCCGCTGGCTTGACGACAACCAGATACCGGAAGATAAAACTGTTTGGGGTAGCTTTAACGAGCTGAGAGAAAAAACAGACAATGATGCTCTCGCCCTTCTTGAAGGCGCCGCAAAAAACGACAGCCTGGAGGCCGGCAGTGATCCTGCAAAAGCCGTGGATCTTTACAAGACCATCATGGATACTGTTACCCGCAACAAGCAGGGAATTGAACCCATTAAACCTTACCTGGCCAAGATCGATGCCATCAAAAACAAAGAAGATCTGCAAAACTACCTTACAGAGATGCAAATGTACGGCGGCGGCGGATTCTTTAGATTTGGAGTTGGTGCCGATGCCAAAGATTCCAATATGAACGCGGCCTATCTCTCTCCGGGAGGACTTGGTCTTCCAGACAGGGATTATTACGTTGCTGACGATTCCGATTCTAAAGAAAAGCGTGAGAAATATGTCGCTCACATTAGCAGGATGCTTCAATACCTTGGAGATTCCGAAGAAGAAGCAGCCAAAAATGCCAAAGCTATTCTTGAGTTTGAAACCGGTATGGCGCAGCCAAGACTGGACAAAGTGGAGCGTCGTGATGCCCGCAAGACCTACAACCCTATGACTGTAGCTCAACTGCAAAAAACCACTCCTGCTATCGAGTGGAAAAAATTCTTCAGCGAAATTGGAGCCGGACAGGTGGATACCATCATTGTGAGACAACCAAAATACATGGAGTCTCTCCAAAAAGCCCTTTCCAACAACAATGTTGAGAACTGGAAACAATATTTACGATGGAGCATATTCAATGACGCCTCAAGCATGCTTACTACAGAGATTGAGCGTGCCAACTGGGAATTCTATGAGCAAACCCTTCGCGGTGCAAAAGAGCAGCTGCCTCGTAATGAGCGCGCGCTTGCTACCATTAACCAGGCGATTGGTGAGGCTCTTGGAAAGCTTTATGTAGATGAGCATTTTCCTGCCGAAGCTAAGGAGAAAGCAGAGGAAATGATTCAGAACGTTATCAAGGCTTACGAAAACAGGATAGACAATCTAACCTGGATGAGCGACAGCACTAAGATAAAAGCCAAAGAAAAACTAAATACTACTACGATCAAGGTTGGGTATCCCGATGAGTGGAAAGACTACAGCAGCCTTGAAGTAAAAGGACCTGATGCAGGCGGATCTTACTTCCAGAACATGCTCAATGCGGCTAAATGGAATACTGAAGATGATATTTCCAAACTTGGAAAACCTGTTGATAAAAGTGAATGGTTTATGGCGCCACAAATCGTGAACGCTTACTACAACCCAAGCTACAACGAGATCGTGTTCCCTGCTGCCATTTTGCAGCCTCCGTTCTACGATTATAAAGCCGATGCTGCCGTGAATTACGGTGGAATTGGTGCCGTTATCGGCCACGAGATCTCTCATGGTTTTGATGACAGCGGCTCTCGTTTTGATGCCGAAGGAAACCTGAACAACTGGTGGACCGATAAGGACCTGGAGCAATTTGGAAATCTTGGCGGAAAGCTGGCAGACCAATACAGCACCATTGAAGTGCTTGACTCGGTTTATATTAACGGAAAATTCACTTTAGGTGAGAACATAGGTGACCTTGGAGGCGTAAATGCCGCTTACGACGGGTTGCAGATCCACCTGAAAGAACATGGGAATCCAGGGGAGATCGATGGCTTTACGCCAGAGCAACGTTTCTTCCTTTCATGGGCTACCGTTTGGAGAACTAAGATGAGGGAAGAAGCCCTTAGAAACAGGATCAAGACAGATCCTCACTCTCCCGGAATGTATCGTGCCTATGTGCCGCTTCAAAATATTGATGCTTTCTATGAAGCATTCAACATCAAGGAAGGCGACCCAATGTACGTGAAACCTGAGAACCGGGTGAAGATCTGGTAAGACCTCTTAAAAATGACATTTTTGAAGCCTCTTCTTTTTGAAGGGGCTTTTTTTATGCCCTGACCGCAGCTTTTAAATGGTCTTTTCTGAAAGATTCCTGCCGCAGAAATTCTTCCTTCCGTTTTTCAAAAAACAAACCTGCCTGTTTTTTTCCCGGTCGCATCAGGTTTTGGACTATCGGAAATTAGGTTAATGGAATTTAAAACCTCCCCCTCCCTTCCGCTTTAGGGCCAATTAGCGAGAAACCCTTTAAAAATGCTATTTTTGACTAACTTTATAAACGCTATTTAACCATCACCCGATAACTATATAATTCATATCCGGTCTCCGCCGAGGAGGGAGCAGGTAGAATTTGTTTGTATTATCCGAAAACGTTGTAGCGATTATAAAGACCGAATAATTCTAAATTTTATCATATGGAAATAAAAAATGTAACAATTGCAGGAGGGGGAACATTGGGTTCACAAATCGCCTGGCAAACAGCTTTCATGGGATTTAATGTCATAGTCTATGATGCTTTTGAAAAAGGATTAGAAGCAAGTAAATCGTTTCATAAACAATATGCTGAATTGTTTAAGACAAGCAAAGGAGCTACGAAAGAACAAGTTGAAGAAGCCTTGGCGAGAATAAGCTATACAACAAATTTAGCTGAAGCCGTAAAGTACGCTGATATTGTGAGTGAATCTATTCCTGAAAAAGTGGAGATTAAAAAAAGCTTTTATAAGGAGCTCGCCAAAGTAGCCCCTAAAAAGACAATCTTTACAACCAATTCTTCTACCACCTTACCCAGCGATTATGCAGCTTATACAGGACGTCCTGAAAAGTTTCTAGCCCTGCACTTCGCCAATGGAATATGGGACACTAATATTGGAGAAGTGATGGGACATTCGGGCACCGCGCCTGAAGTATTTGAAAGAGTCCTAAAGTTTGCTTCTGAAATTGGAATGGTACCCATTCCCATACTAAAGGAACAAAATGGCTATATCTTAAATAGCTTATTGGTGCCAGTGCTCAGTGTTTCTCAGGACCTATATTTTAATGGGGTTTCCGATTATGAAGACATTGACAAAACCTGGATGATTTCTATGGGCACTAAAATGGGTCCATTTGGTATTCTGGATATGGTAGGCCTCCAAACTGCATATAATATTAGTGTGCTTTGGGGTGAAAAACTGGGAGATCAAAGCAGGCTGGAACGAGCTGCCATCATTAAATCTGATTTTATAGATAAAGGAAAACTGGGTGTTAGCAGTGGCGAAGGATTTTATAAATATCCAAATCCAAGGTACGCCCAACCCGATTTTTTAAAATAGTATAAGGCTTCAACGATTAAGATATAAATTGATAACATATTAATTTCAGGCTTGTGACCAAATTCAATTTACCCCGCATTTTAGCAAGGTTGAAGTGAAAACCGCCTGCTTTTCTTAACTTCAATTAGTTTCCGGCTAAACCTGATACAGACTTTTGATAGCTGTCACCCATGCCGGCCGAATTATTGAATTGTTTAAAAAATGACATTTTTAAAGCCTCTTCTTTTTAAGGGGCTTTTTTTATTAGTTGCGGTGAAATTGTTAAAAAATTAACATTATATTAGCGGAAACGTTTCCTTTATAATTATCTAAAATGGGCCGAATTTGCCCGGGCACAAGGAGGCATAATTTAACCGGAATCTGTTGGGAATAAGCCGAAAAACCAACTAAATTTTGAAGTAGGCCGCCATATTAACCAGTACATCTAATGAAACATTTTTTACTTCTTTTCAGTTTTCTTTTTACTTCAGTATTATTTTCACAAACCAAACTCTACGTTCATCCTGATGCTGACACTTACGTAGCGAATACGGAAACAATAGCCATCTTACCACTAAAAGTTCAGGTTAAATTGAGACCAAAAGAACTTAAAGATTTCACCCCCGAACAAATAGTTGAAATGGGGAAAAATGAAGCCCTTGACATTCAAAAGGCTATGTATTCATGGTTTCTTACAAGAAAAAAGAGAGGCTCTCTGTTGGTAGATGTTCAAAACCCTACAAGAACAAACGCTTTATTGATAAAAAATGGTGTCGATATTCATGATTATGATGCATACCTGCCAAGTGAATTGGGAGCCATTTTAGGAGTTGAAACAGTGATCACCGGTTCTTTTGAAACTTCAAAACCCATGTCAAATGCCGCGGCTTTAGGACTTGCGGTCTTAACCGGGGGCATGTTCGCTACAAACAGTGCCACCATGAATATGGATTTCACCAATACCTCAGATGACGAGTTGGTAGTAAATTATCTTAAAAATGTAAAAGGCACACTTGGTTCTGACTCTCAGGATCTAATTAATGTTCTAATGAGAAAAGTATCCAGAAGAATCCCGTATACCAAATAAATAACTGCGATTTGACAATGGCCAGAAACTCCCTAGAAGATGAATGCGGGAGGTTATTAATTCCATTGAAGGATTTGAAATTTTAAAAAGGCCCCTTTCGGGGCTTTTTTTATGGGTCATCTATATTACCTGAATGCAAGGTCTTAGCACACTTGAAACTATTTGTAAGGGATTAAGACTGTCAACCCGGTGATATTCTAGAATATGTGGAGTAAAAGATCCTCGAAAATGCCATTTTTGAGCCCCCTATGAAACTACAGGAATAACTACTCCCGAAAGCTATCGAAAGCGTGCTCTTTTTCCCTTTTATTTTTTCCGGAATGTTCCGCAAGAAGCCTGCTCAAAAAAGGGGTTTTTGAGAACTAATTTCCTAAATTTATTTCCTTTAAAAACAAGGCAGGCTACGCCACAGCGCATATGATCCCATCTTGAAAAAAGCACGCAGGAAATACATTAGAATATGAGAATAACTTTATTAATTGGCACAATACTTATAAGCCTAACAAGCTGTAATTCAGGTCCAAAGGAAAATAATCCCGATTTAAATACTGAAAACTCCATGGAAGAAAATGCTTCCGTAAACAGGGAAGCATCACAAAATGTCGCCGATTCACAAGGCTATTTTCTTATGCAACAGAAGTGTTATATCTGTCATTTCGAAAGACCGGAGCCTTCTAAAAGCAACCAAATGATCGCCCCGCCAATGTTGATGGTTCAGCAACACTATAAACCGGCCTATCCGAATAAAGAAGATTTTATAAATGCTGTGGTAGCTATTATCCAGGATCCTTCACAGGAAAATACCCTAATGCCGGGAGCCGTCAAGAAATTTAATATAATGCCTAAACTCATTTATGAGGAGGCCGAATTGCGCTTAATTGCAGAAGCTATGTATGATTACGATTTTGGGGCAGCCCCAAAAATGAATATGCAAAACATGCTTGGGAACCTACAATTAAATAATGGCGAAAAATGGGTTTTGAAAAAGGAATCTATGGCCCAAATAAATGCTATTATTAAGAAAATAAACAATTTTAATTCCAGCGATGTTTCCGATTATAATCAAATGGGAAAAGAGATCTTTAATGATGCAAAAATCCTGATCCTGGACGATTCCTATTCCGGGGAATTATTTGATCAAATCCATATATTTTTCGGCGGAATAGAAACCAATATGCACGCCCTTATCGCGGCCAAATCGAAAGCTGAAGGAGACAAAGAATTGACAGAATTAAAAGCCAGATTCAAAGAATTTCACAACTACTTTGAATAACACAAATATGTGCTAAGCAGCCGCAAAAATTCAAAGATGATCACAAAGAGCCCCTTTTCGGGGCTTTTTTTACGTCTTTCCTCAACACTTGCAAGAAAATCCTATTAAATTTACAAACCTCCTGCCTTCCTCCAATTTACGGAGCTACAAGATGGATTAAAAATAATAGTGTACCGCATATTCAAATAACAGATAGACAAAAAGATTACAATGCTTTTTGGTTCACATTCTTTCACGAATTAGGGCATATCTTATACCATGGCAAAAAAGATATTTTTATTGATGACATAGAGAGTATTAAACCTGATAAAGAAAAAGAAGATGAAGCAGATGCCTTTGCGGCTCGTATGTTATTATCAGAAAAAGAAAGAAACGAGTTGTTTCAATATCCCAAATTTGATAAGGAATTGATTTTACGACTCAGTCAAAAATTTAAAAAACACCCTGGTATTATTGTAGCCCAAATACAAAGACAATACAGCCATTTGTATAAAAGTGTACGTTTAAATAGCTTAAAAACTAAGGTAGAATTTACTGCATTGTCAATTTAATTAAAAAATTAAGTCATAATAAAAAAGCTAGCAATTAACTCAGTACATAACTGAAAGATAGGTTCTTCGAAATCGCCTCCTTTTCTTATACTGAACGTTGACTTCCCCGACTAATCATATATTTACCCCAAAATTCTTTAGCAATGAAACCAGAGCAGGAAAGCGCTTTTTTGAGTCGGTTACATTTTGAACCTTTATCAAAAGATAACTGGGAGCAGTTCGTGAATTTGTTTGGCGAGAAGGGAGCCTGCGGCAATTGCTGGTGCATGAGCTTCCGGTTAAAAAAGAAGGATTTTGACAAGGGGAAGGTCAACGATCTCAACAGGCAGGCCATGAAAGCTCTGGTGTGGGCAAATAAACCCACGGGTATACTGGCCATGATCGAAAATAAGGCCGTTGCCTGGAGTGCCTTTGCGCCCCGCGAAGATTTTAAAAGACTGGAGAGTTCCAGGATCCATAAACCTATTGACAACGAGCCGGTCTGGTCCATTCCCTGTACGTTCATCTCCAAAGAATACAGGAGAAAAGGGCTTTCGGTTGCCCTTTTGAAAGGAGTGATAGATTACGCGAAAGCACAGCATATCAAGACCCTGGAAGCCTACCCCACCATTCCCACGCAGGAGAAATTGCCCGATGCCTTTGCCTGGATAGGATTGTATAGATCATTTGAACGCGCGGGCTTTAAGATCGTGGACCGAACTTCCAGGAACCGGCCTATGGTGAGATTTGTAACCGACGAAAATTAAATGTGAATTCCTTGAAAAAGGAGATATACTTGATTAAAATTGGCAGGTTTACTTTTTAATTATTTAACTCAACTTTCTGATTAACAAACACAACCGCTCAGCAACTTAATCACCAAGCCTATAAAAAACTTATCCAGGAATTTTTGTGGTTTTCCTCACCACTCTGTAGGATTTTTCTATTAAATTTACGGGGCTGCATTTCTTCCCTACTCTGCGGCAAGGAGTTAACATAATTACCCGGCGTTTTTAAAATCTGCCGCGATGGAAAAATATTATTTTGATCATCTTTTTGAGCAGATCGTAATTCCGGGTAAACCGATAACAAAAGTCTTTAATCTAACCGCAAAGAGACCATGGACAAATTTATTTTATTTGTAATCACGTTAATCCTGGGGCACACTCAGGCGCAACAGGAGAATTTGGAGCATCGCAGTCTAAAAAACGAAATTGACAACATCTATCAACTGGATCAAAAAAACCATAGCCTTTTGGGAGACACCATTACCAAAAACATTTTGTTCCTGAAAGATGATTCTCCTGGTTCTGGCAATTCCTCAAAATGATAGCCCTGCGCTGCCTCTATGCAAATCACCCAAACCCATTTTGTACCTCCCACAATTACGCCTATGCGGCTGCAGGAATATGGCGTAGGGATCTTTAGCGCTATTCCCACCAAATCTGCCTTAAAAAAGGCTTTAAAGAAAGCATATATCACCGTCAATGCTAAAGTGGCCGGTACAGCTACTGTGATCACCGGGGGAGAAACCATTACCTTAACGATTCCCGAGGAAACAACTACGGGGAAAAAGCTCATTTTACCGCTGGAGGTCCTGTATGAAGACGAATACCTGGCCCTGGTTAACAAACCCGCGGGCATCGTAGTGAGCGGCAACAGCTTTAAGACCGTCGCCAATGCCCTCGCCCAAAACCTGAAACCCAGCAAGCAGCCCGATGCTTCGGTGCCGCAGCCTGTGCACCGCCTGGATCTTGCCACTACCGGCACCTTACTGGTTGGCAAGACCCTTGGCAGTATTCGCGCCCTCAATAAAATGTTCGAAGACAAAGAGGTGGAAAAAGTCTATTTTGCCGTCACCATCGCCAAAATGAAGCCATCGGGGAGCATCACCGCCCAGGTAGATGACAAAGCTTCCCATACCGAATATATCGTGCATGACAGCCTGGTTTCCGAGCGTTTCGGAAACCTCAATCTGGTAGAACTAAGGCCCCGAACCGGCAGAAGGCACCAGTTGCGCAAACATTTATCGGGTCTTGGAAATCCTATTTTAGGAGATAAGGAATACACCCCCGAAAACCTCATTTTAAAAGGCAAAGGTCTCTACCTTCATGCCCATTCCCTAAAGTTCAGGCACCCGTTCACACATGAAACCCTGCACATTCAAACCGGGCTTCCTAAAAAGTTTAAAAAGCTGTTTCCGAATTCAGAATAAAATCTGCCAAAATCTTCCAGATCATATTAGCCGGGCTTTTCAGTACATTTAAAATTCAGGAATAATAGGTGTCAAAAAAGCTATTTTTAGAGGCTCTGTTTCTCTATTCTCCTCTCTTTTTTGACGCTTTCTCCGGATGGTATTGAATTTTAACATTATATTAGCATAACCTGCTGCTCTTCCCTACGCCTGCAATGGGTTGAAATTGACCATTTGACCCTCAATGGAAATACCCTGTTTTAATACTTTTTCCCTGCGAAGGTCCGGATCATAAAAAACAATTCTATCACAAATGGACAGAACACACCAAGTAGGGATATGCAAGACCTGCACCAACCAGGCCTTTGACATGAACAAAGGAGTTATTTGCGGATTGACAAATGACATTGGAAATTTTGAAGCTCAATGCACCAATTTCACTGCCGATGAACAGGCAATAAAAGATGTCGAAGAAGAAAACGCCCGCCGCAATTCCTACGGAATAGGAGCAGCCGGACCTTTGCAAAAGATCAAAAAAGGAGCCAACTGGTTCTACTGGATCGGTGCCCTTTCCTTGATCAACTCCCTGATCCTTTTAAATGGATCGCAATATAATTTTATTGCCGGCCTGGGAATAACCCAGATCTTTGATGCCATCCTCATGGAAATCCTGGGAGGCTATACCATCCTGTGTCTCATCCCGAGTATATTCTTTTCTTCCATTTTTGCCGGGCTGGGCTATGCTGCCAACAAACATTACAAAGCTGCATTTTTTATAGGCCTGATCTTCTACGGTTTTGACAGCCTGCTATACCTGTTAGCAACAGATCTGTTTTCGGTGGCCTTCCATGCTTTTGCTTTCTTCATGATCTATAAAGGCTACAGAAGTTTGAAAGACTTAAAGGCAAGTACCAAACCCGCCACAGTAGAGATCAACTAAATCAAGAACCCCTCATCAAAAGTTAGTGATCATGGTTAGAAAAATCAGCATCAGTATTTTATTTAGCTTTCTATTAGTCCTCTTCTCCTGCTCCAAAGATGAAGATCAAAAGGAAAGTGATAAAGCCCTCCTAACCGGCTCCTGGAAAGTAAAAGCCACCAAGGTTTATACTCTTATTGAAGGAGAACCAGAGGATGTTAAGGAAGACATCTACGACACCGCCCCGTACAATATCCTTACCTTAGAAGCAGACGGGTCTGCATATTATGAGATTCCGGAATACGAGGGGAAATTTAACGGCACCTGGATTCTGGAAGAAAACACCTTTTATACCGATGTTAGAATGGAGCCGGGCGTTGTGTCCAGCGTTCCTCTTTACTTTTTCCCTGAGGGTGAAATTCTCGAACTCACTGCTTCCCATTTCTCTTATAAGTCTATACAGCTGTATACCATAAGAAATGGCGAAAAATATTCCTATTATGTCGAAACTTATTTCGAAAAATAATCCGGTTCTCAAAAGAAATTGAAACCTGCTTATGTAAATAGTATAAAAGCAATACTGCTAATTGATCACTGTTAATTGCTCATTGCTAATTGATCCTTCCTTCAAATTCATATTCCAGCTCCCGCATCAGCTTTGAAGCCGAAATCACTTTCCCTACTGAAGCTTTGGAGTGATCGAATTCCGGTAATTCCAGGCCTGCTTCCCGGGCTTTTTGCAGGTAATATTTCTCCCGCGGCGGATTCATAGGATATACCGCGTTATATACCCCTCCAAAAATGCCATTTTCGAGCAGCTTTAAAATGATGCCGATGCAGTCTTTTTGATGGATCAGGTTTACCGGCCCCAGTGGGTTCGGCAGGTGCTTTCTCCCTGCCAGGTATTTTACGGGGTGTCTTCCCGCGCCAATGAGTCCGCCAAACCTCAGCACAGTGGTGTCAAAAAGGGCATTTTTAAACAGAATTTCTTCGGAAGCAGCCAGTTCCCTCCCCGCAGCCGATGTAGCATTTGGCGCAGTATCTTCGGTATAAATGGAAAAGCTTTCGGTATCTTCATAAACCGAAACAGAGCTCACAAAAAGCAGCTTTTTGACACCTGACTTTTCTACGGCTTCAGAAAGCTTTTGCACCGCTCCTGAAAAATCCAGTTTGGGATTTTTTCTCAGTCCCGGCGGAATGTCGACGATCAGAACCTCCGTATCCTTGAGAAAGTTTTTTATTTCGCCTGAAATACCTTCCGCGGCCACCTTAAGAACAAATGCCTCTATCCCGGCAGCGCTAAGCACAGGAAGTTTCCCTTTAGAAGTGGTGGAACCCTTCACGCTATATCCTTTTTCGAGCAGGGCTTTTGCCAGGGGAAGTCCCAGCCAGCCGGTTCCTAAAATGGAAATGTTTTTCATCTCTTATCGGTTTGCAGTTCTCAGATGTCGGTTATTTTTCCAGTTTGCTTTTAGGTTCATCTTAGGGCCAATGGCTAATAGCTAAATTACTTTAAAACAAAACTCCGTTTCACAACCACGGCGTCATTCAGCACAAAAGGTCGCGGGATCATGTCTTCATCCCGGGGTTTCAGCTTTAACTGCGGCTCGTTCAACAAACTGTAAGCCGCTTCATACAGGGTGACTTCCGGATGCTGCCCTTTTTCCATGCTCATCTCCAGCCTAAGCGTATCCCGGTTCACCGGATAATATTCCAACAAGCGGTCACGCCAGCGAAGGCTAAAGACATTCAGCCTACTTACACCCGGCTGTAAATTGGAAGCCGCCTTGCCGTTCACGGTCATATTTTTGAACTTAATACTTTTATCGGCATAGAGTTCGATCCTGTTAATATCCCGGTTGGGCGCGATCTTCACGGCATACCTGTCTTCTTCTTCAGTTGTAGCAGGAACTTTTTCAACTTTTATAAAAGGTTCCGGCAACGTGATTACGGGTGCGGGCATGCTTTTTTTAAATCTGGTGCCGTACTTACTGCTGAAGCGGGCATCGGGCGCGACTGTTTTAGAAGCATCTGAAAAGAAAGGTGCGGTCCAGTCATCGGCCATGTCGTCGTAGGTATTCCAGGTCGCTTTTCCAGTATCCTCATCCATAAGGTAGACCAAGGAATTGGGT
>JBAVJE010000330.1:0-4258 GCA_049687615.1 Salinimicrobium sp.
TAGTGGCTTCATCTAAAAGAATAAGGTTTTGGTCTGCTGCACCGCCGCGAACATTAAATCCTGAGGAAGCTTCCCCGGCATTTGAAACACCCGGCAAAAGTAGGAGCGATTTGACCACATCTACCTCGCCAAAAACAACAGGTAATTGCTGAATGGTAGAGATTTCTAACCTGTTAACGCTCATTTCGGGTCGTGAGATGTTTAGACGTTCGGGATCCTGCGTTAAGACTACTTCTTCCAGAGTTTCAGAAGTCTCGTTTAGGTCAAGGTCCAGAGTCGTATTTTCAGAAATGTCAATAATTCGTGTTAGTGGTCTAAAGCCCAGATAAGTGACTTGAATTTGATGTGGTCCAGCGGGAAGTTTAATTGAGTAAAAGCCATAAGAATTGCTCATGGTTCCGGTTTTTAATTCCGGGAACAAAATATTAACCCCGCTAAGGGTCTCGTTGTTGTCTGCATTTCTGACTGTTCCATGCAGCACCAGGGATTCCTGTGCCTGTAGCAGGACCGGAAATATTAAAAGCAGGGCGTAGATTAAATTTTTCAAATCGGTTTGGCGGTTTTAGTATATAACCAGTCTAATCGAACAAGGCCTTCACTACAGTGGCAATTCCTTTAAACATCAGGAATATTGCTGCAGCCATTGCCAAAAGAGCAAATAGGAGAACAGGAATGAAAAAATCATGTTCCTGATTCTTAAAAGAAGAAAACAAAACTACCGGACCTATAAAAGATAGTGGTAATGCGCCTGCCAAAAATTTCAGGCCTTTCATGAGTTGGGCTTTATTAGTATGTTTCATATGGAAGTGCTAGTTTTCAAATATACTCATTCTGTTATTCTTTAATTCGTTCAAATGTTCTCGAATTGATTTTCAGGCTGTTAAGGTTTTTACAAAAAATCTTCAAAACCTGTTTATTAATATGATCATGATGAAAATTTACTATATTTATAAAATGTGTAAAGTTTTGAATATTAGTTAATTAAGTGTTGCGATCCAAAATTAGTCAGAATTTAACAAAGTCGAATGATTTTAATGTTTAAATTTACAATAAAATTTTTAAACATGGATCAGTTTTCGATTTCCCAGCTCGCTCAGTTTTCTGGTGTCAAAGCCCACACCATTCGCATATGGGAACAACGTTATAAGGCGCTTAATCCAAAAAGGAGTGAAGGCAATACCAGGTATTACGACGGGGAACAATTGCGTCGTCTTTTGAACATTGTCAGCCTTTCGGGAACAGGTAAAAAAGTTTCCAGTCTGTGTGTGATGAAAGACGAGGAGCTTTACCGGTTGGTGGAGGAATATGCTGCCGAAGCTGTTCAGCAAACCGATTTTCAATATTTCGTAAATCAGCTTATATCTGCAGGTATGGCCTATGATGAATTAAATTTTCATAAAATATTTTCCCATTGCCAGGTGCGATTTGGATTGCACGATACCTATACGAAGGTCATTTATCCATTGCTGGACCGCATTGGTCTCATGTGGTTAAGCAACAGTATACCTCCATCACAGGAGCATTATATCTCAAACTTGCTTTGCCAAAAAATTTTTACGGCTATAGATGCTCTGGCACTGCCAAAAGAGGACCGGGAGCACGAGTCATGGGTTTTATTTCTACCTGAGAATGAATTTCACGAGATAGGACTGTTATATTCTAATTATGTTTTGAGGAGCAATGGTCAAAAAGTAATCTATCTCGGGCCTAATGTGCCGCTTGCTTCGGTCAAAGGTACCCTTGTCGATACCGGTGCTTCTAACCTGCTCCTGTTTCTGGTGCATAAGGATGCTCCCGAAAATTTGGAGCAATATCTTGGAGAACTTCAAGAGCTGCAGGAGGGAACCCATATTTGGATAGCCGGTAATTCCTCGTTAAAAGAAGAAGCAGTGAAAAATGACAGTATCAACTGGCTTTTTTCAACAGATGATTTGGGGGAAAGACTTGGCAAATTGACCGTTAATATATAAACAAACAGAATGTCAAAAATAGCAATTATTGGAGCCGGTTTTTCAGGTCTGAGTGCCGCAGCATATCTTGGAACAGCAGGTCACGAGGTGCATGTATATGAAAAGAACAGCACTCCCGGTGGCAGAGCCAGGCAAATGGTTACAGAGAATGGCTATACTTTTGATATGGGACCCAGCTGGTACTGGATGCCAGATGTTTTCGAAAAGTTTTTTGGATATTTCGGTTATGAAGTGCAGCAATTGTATGACCTGCAGCTTCTTGATCCTTCTTTTGAGATTGTCTTTAAAAAAGGGGAGAAATTGAGCATTCCCGAGGATTACAGTCAACTTCGACAAGTTTTTGAGAGCGTTGAACAGGGTAGCGCAGAAAAACTTGACCGGTTTATGGAAGAAGCGCGTTACAAATATGAACAGGGAATGGAAAGCCTGGTTTATATGCCCGGATTGTCCCTGTCAGAATTCGCAAGCATGGACCTCATTAAAGGGGCTCTGCGTCTGCAGGTATTTTCCTCCTTCAGCAAGCATGTACGCAAGTTTTTCAGCAATCCAAAACTCATTGCACTCATGGAATTCCCCGTGCTGTTTCTCGGTGCTATGCCCCAGGATACGCCGGCTTTGTATAGCCTTATGAATTACGCAGGACTAAAATTAGGTACATGGTACCCTCAAGGCGGCTTCGGAAAGGTCATTGATGCGATGGTAATGATCGCTAAGGAAAAAGGAGTACAGTTTCACCTTAATGCTCCTGTAGAAAGCATTTTGACTGAAGACGGAAAAGTGACCGGTATTAGAACGGGGGGTGAAAATGTCGTTTTTGACGCCATAGTAGCGGCAGCCGATTATGAGCACGTCGAACAAAAACTGCTTCCGGAAGTGTACCGAAATTATACCGAAGATTACTGGGATAAAAGGACTTTCGCGCCTTCCTGCCTCATCTATTACCTCGGATTTTCAGAAAGAATTCCCGAGCTGCAGCACCACACGTTGTTTTTCGATGAAGACCTTTTTGACCATTCCGTAGAAATTTATAAAGAACCACAATGGCCGACGAAACCGCTTTTTTACGCCTGCTGCCCTTCAAGAACAGATGATTCTATTGCGCCCGAAGGCCATGAAAATCTCTTCCTGTTGATGCCTTTAGCGCCGGGACTGGAAGATGATGAAAAGCTGAGAGAAAAGTTTTTTGGTGTAATGATGCAAAGGTTGGAGAACCAAATAGGCCGTAGTATAAAACATCAAATTGATTACAAAAGGAGCTATTGTGTGAGCGATTTTGTGCTGGATTATAACTCCTATAAAGGCAACGCGTATGGGCTGGCTAACACCTTGCGCCAAACGGCAATCTTAAAACCGAAGATCCGAAACAAAAAACTATCAAACCTGTTCTATGCAGGACAGTTGACCGTGCCGGGACCCGGAGTGCCGCCGTCGTTGATATCAGGTAAGATCGCTGCAGATCAGGTTATAAAAGAATTAAAGAAAAAGAAGTATGAAGTCACTGTTTGATGATCTTTCGGTACAGGTAAGTCGACTTACCACGCGTTCCTACAGCACGAGCTTTTCGCTCGGCATTTATTTTCTGCACGACCGCCTGCGGGACCCCATCTATTCGGTCTACGGTTTTGTGCGGGTTGCAGACGAAATAGTTGATAGTTTTGAAGACTATGATCGGGAATTACTCCTGCACGAGTTTAAGAAAGAAACCTATCTTGCACTGGAGCGTGGTATTTCTACTAATCCCGTGCTCAATGCTTTTCAACAGGTCGTGCAGGATTACGATATTGACTATGAACTCATAGAGACCTTTTTGAAGAGTATGGAGATGGACCTTCAAAAAGTTGATTATAACGACGAAAAATATCAGCAGTACATATTAGGTTCCGCAGAAGTTGTCGGGCTCATGTGCCTGCATATTTTCACCGAAGGGGACAAGAAGATGTTTGCCGAACTCAAACCCTACGCGATGAAGCTGGGAGCGGCCTTTCAAAAAGTGAATTTTTTGAGGGACCTTAAAGACGATTATCACGTTTTGGGAAGAACTTATTTTCCAGGTGTTGATATGTCTAATTTCTCTGTGGAGGCAAAAAAACAGATTGAGGAAGAAATTGAAGAAGATTTCAGGGTGGCTCTTGAAGGTATCAAAAAATTGCCTGCCTCGTCAAAAGGGGGGGTCTATCTGGCCTACGTTTACTACCAGTCGCTTTTCAAAAAGATAAGAAGGTTGCCGGCTCAACGCATACTTGATGGCAGGATTAGAATCAATAACGGGAAGAAATTAGGACTTATGT
>JBAVJE010000331.1:0-4808 GCA_049687615.1 Salinimicrobium sp.
CAGTAAATTTATAGCTGCTTCTTTTACCGGAAGTTCAGCCATGCTTGCCGAAGGAATTCACTCTCTGGTGGATACAGGTAACGGACTTTTACTTTTGCTGGGGATCAAACGTTCCCGACAACAACCCGATACCCTCCACCCTTTCGGCTATGGGAAAGAAGTATATTTCTGGAGTTTTGTGGTAAGTGTACTTATCTTTTCCCTGGGTGGCGGCTTTGCTATCTACGAAGGTATTCACGCTCTTAGGCAACCCGAGGCACTTGAAGATCCTACCTGGAACTATATTGTGCTTTGCGCGGCTATTGTTTTTGAAGGTACGGCTTTATACCTTTCCCTTAAGACATTCAATAAATCCCGAAAAAAGGCGGGAAATCTCATAAGTAATATCATAAAGAGTAAAGATGCAGCCACTTTTGCGGTAATTATTGAAGATACTGCGGCAGTAATAGGACTTTCGATTGCCCTTCTAGGTGTTTATCTTAGTCACGCACTTGAAAATCCTTACATAGACGGAGGAGCTTCTGTACTCATTGGTCTGTTGCTACTGGGAGTGGCTACCTTTCTGGCAAGGGAAAGCAAGCACCTGTTGCTGGGTGAGAGCGCCACGCCAGAAACTGTTTCTAAAATAGAAGATATATTAGAGAACAATAAGTACGTAAAGGAATGGTGTGTTCCTCAAACCATGCATTTTGGGCCGGACAAAATCCTGCTGGTCATTGAACTGGATCTCATAGATGGGCTGGAACTTGATCAGGCCGAGGAAACCATGGCTAACCTGCGAAAAGAAATCAGACAGCGAGAGCCAAAAATTTCGCAAATATACATTCAAACTCAAGACCTCCATGATAAATTAGGCAAGTTGAAGAGGCACTAAACCGCCTCTCCCGGTTCTCTAATCGGGAATTTTTTACTTTATCTGCTGTCTTTCATTATCGGTTACTGTGTTTTTCTTTGTCGAATGTAAATCCTGGTTTTTTAGACGAGACTTGAACTCATTGATGATTCCGCCTTTGAGCAGCACCTGGATCTGCCTGTCGCTCATGGAGTGCTTCACTTCAAATTGATAAGGTTCTGCCCGTTTATCACTTTTCTCGATCATTACGGTAATGTTCTTTCTCTTTGCCACATCTTCCCTTAAATTTTCAAAGCATACTATATCTCCCTGTTCAATCTTATCATAATCTTCAAGCTTGATGAATTCAAGTGGAAGAATTCCAAAATTCACCAGGTTTTGCCATGCAATTCTGGCGTAAGAATTGGCGATCACCGCCACCTCTCCGAGGTATTTAGGTGCCAGCGCCGCATGTTCCCGGCTGGAGCCCTGAGCATAATTATCCCTGGCCACCACAATGTGGCCACCATAATTTATCTTGGCCTCTTGTGCCCTGTCATGAAAAGTATCATCTATTACCGAAAATGAAAATTTACTAATCTCGGGCAGGTTACTTCGGAAAGGCAGCACTTCGGCCCCAGCTCTAAGAATCTCATCGGTGGAAATATTGTCAGCCATCTTGAGAAGCACGGGTACCTCATACTCATCTTTAAGAGGATCTATATAAGGTAAGGACTTAATGTTCGGACCTTTCTGCAATTCTACTTTAGAACCGTCCTCGGCGGGTTTGACCAACATCATCGTATTGATGATCTCCTTTTCCGGATATTCATAACGTGGATATTTCATATCGTAGAGCTTCTCAAGATCCCGCGGATCTGTGATTTCTCCTGTAAGTGCTGAAGCTGCTGCCGTTTCAGGACTACAAAGGTGTACCCGGTCATCTTCGGTCCCCGAACGACTCGGGAAATTTCGTGGCATGGTTCTAAGGCTTACAGTATCTGACGCCGGCGCCTGTCCCATGCCTATGCAACCCATACATCCGGATTGATGGAACCTGGCTCCCGCCGCTATAAGATTTTCAAACCCCTTATTCTGGATAAGGTTTTGTATCATTTGTCTCGAACTGGGGTTAATATCAAAAGACACTTCTTCTCGTGTTGCTTTTCCTGCTACTATTGCACCTGCGGTCCAGAAATCTCTGATTCCAGGATTTGCAGAAGAACCAATCACCACCTGCCCTATTTTCTGTCCGGCTACTTCCCTCACCGGTACAACATTTCCTGGACTGGTAGGTAGGGCGATCAATGGCACGAGATCATCCAGGATGATCTCATCATCAAGATCATAAATGCAATCATCATCGGCAAGCAATTCTGTCCAGTCCTCTTCCCTGCCCTGGCTTTTCAGGAACCGGAGGGTTTCTTCATCACTTGGGAAAACCGTGGAAGTCGCCCCCAATTCTGCTCCCATATTGGCAATCACGTGCCTGTCCATGGCACTCAGATTTTTAAGACCTTCACCATAATATTCTATAACTTTTCCCACGCCGCCTTTAACGTCATAGCGTCTCAACATTTCGAGAATAACATCCTTGGCACTCACCCAGTCCGGCAGATTTCCCATAAGTTTTACGCCCATTACCTCAGGCATTTTAAAAAAGTAAGGCTGTCCGGCTATGGCAGCCGCCACATCAAGGCCCCCGGTACCAATGGCCAGCATGCCTAAGGAGCCTGCCGAGGGGGTATGGCTGTCTGATCCTACCATAGTTTTTCCCGGTTTTCCGAAACGTTCCATATGCACCGGGTGGCTCACCCCATTTCCGGGCCTGCTGTACCAGATTCCGAACTTCTGGGAAGCGGAAAGTAAAAAAGCATGATCATCGGCGTTTTTAAAATCGGTCTGTAACAGGTTGTGATCAACGTATTGTACGGCGACTTCGGTTTTGGCCTTGTCAAGCCCCATCGCTTCCAATTCCAGCTGTACAAGAGTACCTGTGGCATCCTGCAACAAGGCCTGGTCTATCTTGATTCCTATCTCTTTACCGGGAATCATTTCTCCCTTGAGTAAATGACTTTGAATAAGTTTTTGGGTAAGGTTTAGCTTAGACATTTTTTACATTTTGTTTCCTTCAAATTATTACAATTAATAGAGTTTAAACTGCTGTTTAACAATATATTATGGCAAAAAAGAAGAAAAACAATATCAAAAACGTCTGAAAAAACAGATTAAAAATGAACCTAAATCATATACGTTTTTAAAAAGGCCGATCAGCCTTTGGCAGACCACGGGCTAAGCTTTGATGACCCCACAAGATCTGGCAAACGAAAAGTAAGGTCAGGAATAAAAAAAAGACTATCCGAAAAGATAGCTTTGGAACGTCAATCGGAAATTTTTAATCTTTTCAAACTAAAAAATTGGGATCAACGCGAGCTTCTCCAGGGATAGTCTTTGCATTCAAAAAATCACCGTAAAAAGCAGTAATTCAGACTTTTTAGGTGATCTTATAGGGTCTTCCTGTCTTTTTTACAGATTTATAGATTTGGATTACCTCCACCGGGATATTCACTATTGCCCAGTTTTGTTAGAATATCTTTTTGCTGCCCGTCAGACAGGTTGAATTTAGGTTTTCCTTTATACGGGAAAAAATATTGAAATTCTCTGGTATAGGTTCGCCAGTTTTCGGCGATCGCAAGATCTTTATTTTCGCTACCCGTGTTTGGTCGCTTTAGTTCATCTCCTTCCTGGTCATAAGGAGTTGCCACAACACTATTACCAGCGAAGACCATTCCGCCGTTAATGTCTGAATAGATCACCGCTGTTTCGCCCGAAATTGCAGGAAAATCTGAAACTTCTATAGAAAAATGCTCATAAAGGTCATTTTTCGAAAAGATATTTTTCACTTCAAAAGAAGAGTCTGTATTATTAACAGGGTGGCTGTAAATTTTAGCCCCACCTGCTTCTTCCGAAATGGTTTTTAGTGGCGCATAGGTATTTTGCAAAGCCTCTTTATGGGTCACCAGGATGCCCTTAATACGGTAGCCCTCCTCTACAAGATGTTTTATCGCCTTATCGGCGCCCTTTTTAGTGGTATCTATAAGCAGCAGATCCTGCCTGTTAAGGTGTCGAATAGCATATCCCTGCGCCCCGTTCTCCATCTTGATGATAAAAGTGTCGGGGATCATTTTCGCGTGTACTCCCTCTTCTACTTGTTGAATAAACTCGGCCGACTGGCTGCTGATTACTTCTTTCTTGTCTACAGACTTCATTTATTTTTTTTTTGGATTCAAATTAAATATACGACCGCACCCAATTCCCGCAAAAGTATTTAGGAGTGTTTAACGAGCCTTTCACAGATCGTTAACGACCATCGAAAAGGCGCTGAAACGGCCGTGTTCGCTGAAAGAAAAGGCCTCAAAAAAAACCTCTTTTTGACAGGTCACATAAGGAATTCCATGTTGATTTTTTTGTAGTTGCAGCTGCAGTTCAGGAATTTGGAAAGCTTCGGAAATATGCTGTAGGAAACGCTGCTTCATCCCTGCGGAAGAGGTCTCAAAAATGCCATTTTTGACAGTTGTTGTTGCCTGAGTTTCTGCGGAAGTATGTACGTAGTCTTTAGAAATTTCTGAAATAGTGAAATATTCATCACTTTCGGTTTTTACCATTCCTGAAGCGGCTTCCTCCGAAATGTAAGACAGGGAACACCTGAATTCCTGCCAATTTATCTTCCGCGGAAGTTGTAACCTGCGTTGATGTGCCTTATAAGCGGCTTCTTTCATGCTCCAGAAAAGCCATACCAACCCGTCAGGTTTCGTCGATGCGATAATTTGCTGCTGTTCATCTGCAGAAAAAACCTTCTCCAAGAAGCCTTTTCTGCGCCAGTTGCTTTGCCTTGAAGCCAGCTGTAGATCAACAACATCATTACCTATCATGCGGCCTCCTGTTTGGTTTTAATGATCTGCACGGCGTCCTGCAC
>JBAVJE010000332.1:0-8450 GCA_049687615.1 Salinimicrobium sp.
TCATCATTATACAAGATGATCTCATGTAATTTCGATTCCTTCGTCTTGACTTTTTTCTTCTCTAATACTTTCTCTTTCGTGCTCATAATCCTTTCTTTTTCAGTACCAACAGGGCACAAAGATAAAATAATTCTAAGAACCTGCCTTCTTCAGAAATCTCAGTGCTACCCATTCATCCCGCTCAAGATAGTCGTTGTATTCCAGCTGGTGCTTTTCACATTCTTCCCTTATAACCGGAATATCTTTTGCATAGAAGCCACTCAAATATAAATCACCACCCTCGTTTAAACAATTGCTATAGGTCTCGATGTCCTCTAACAAAATGTTGCGATTGATGTTGGCAATAACCGTATCGTAGTTTTTCCCTTTCAACAATTCTGCCGTTCCCTGGAAAGGCGAAATTTTAGAACACTCGTTTCGCTCTACGTTCTCCACGGTATTCAAATAGCACCAATTGTCAATGTCAATAGCATCAACTTCGGCTGCACCTTTTTTCTCGGCAACTATAGCCAATACCCCGGTGCCGCAGCCCATATCGAGTACTTTTTTACCCTGAAAATCGTGTTTAAGCAAAAACTCTATCATCATATGGGTCGTGGCATGATGCCCTGTCCCAAATGACATTTTTGGCTCGATTACAATATCATATTTCACCTCGGGTTTGGGATGAAAAGGAGCTCTTACCCCACATTCCTCATTAACCACAATGGGATGAAAATTCTTTTCCCACTCCACGTTCCAATTGACTTTCTCAATTTCATTGAGCGTATAAGAAATATCAAATTCCCCTGACTGGAGTATATGTATTCCTGTCATCGTCTCGGCTTCATATTCCTCTTTGGGTATGTAAGCCGTGATCCCATCATCATTCTCCACAAAACTTTCAAAGCCCAGGAGACCCAATTCTGCAATCAGGATCTCGGAGGCAGGTTGAGCGGGTTCAATTAGAAATTTAAACTCCAGATAATTCATTTTTTCTTTTACTTAAAAAGAACGTGCAATAGTCAGAAAATCTTCTGCTTTTAGACTGGCACCTCCAATTAGGCCACCATCAACATCTTCTTTGGCAAATATTTCTTTAGCATTGGCAGGTTTTACACTTCCGCCATATAAAATAGAAACTTCATCTGCCAGTTCTTTTCCAAATTTATCAGCTATTGTTTTTCTGATAAACGCATGCATTTCCTGTGCCTGCTCGGGAGAAGCCGTTTCACCTGTCCCAATCGCCCATACAGGTTCATAAGCGATCACTACTTTTTTCCAGTTTTCTTCTGAGATATGAAAAAGCCCTTTTTCGAGTTGCGTTTTCACGACTTCAAAGTGTTTTTCTGACTTTCGTTCGTTGAGCTCTTCGCCGCAACAAAAGATCACTTCAAGACCATTCTCAAGTGCCGCATCCACTTTCTTGGCCAGCAATTCATCTGTTTCCTTATAGATAGCGCGGCGCTCACTATGTCCTAAAATGACACTTTTAACACCTATACTGCTAAGCATCCTGGCCGAAACTTCCCCGGTAAATGCTCCTTCTTTGTTTTCATTCATATTCTGGGCCGCAACTTCTACTGGTGTTCCCTTCAACGATTCAAAGGCGTGGTAAAGATTGGTAAAAGAAGGCGCTACAATTACTCTAACCCCCGGTTCTTCTTTCCATTGTGACTTTATCTCGGCCAAAAGATTTTCGGTTTCGGTAAGATCATTATTCATTTTCCAGTTTCCGGCTACTATTTTGTCTCTCATAATTATAATTTTTAAAGGTAAGATAAGACTCATTTTCAGAAGCTTAAGCCAAAACTATTATAAAAAATCTTAACAAAAATTACTGATTTTTTATAAGGGCAATGACAGTAAACTTCACGCGCGGCAAATATAAGCGCTAGATATAGAAAAACAGCGATTTTAGCCTGAAACCTGTGGGGTTTAGGCGAGCAAAATGAGATTTTTAATACCTGTTAAAATTGAAGTTCCTCAGTGTCACTCCAATGCACTTTTTGCTGAATAGTTCCCCGGCGAAGAATAAGCAGCCCGGGATTACTTCGAATAATGGTTTTCAAAGCAGTTTCATCACTAAAGTACCAGTCCAATTCAAGGCCGTATTTATTATTAATCTCAGATTTTAGTTCTTCCCCCGAAGCCGAGAGTCCGATCACACGGTACCCCTTGGCTCTGGCTTTCTCAATAACTTTGGGAAGTTTAGTAAGTCCGGGTGCCTCACTTCTACGCAGACTGTAAGACACTATCATGAGAAGCTTATCTTCCTGCATGAATTGGGGAAGTAAATTTTGACCATTCTTTTCAATGGTAAAATCATGAATAGGCGGAGTATAACCTTCCTTGACTAACTCGGTCTCCACTCCTATGAATTCACCGTCGACCTGGGGATATTCCCCGGCTGTAGTCACCACCTTCTCTTTCCCATTCTGCCTGAATTTCCAGTTGTAATTATAAACTGCCTGCGAAGCCCCATCGGGCACACGCATGCCCTCTTCAATATTCACCCCCTCTTTATAAGCCCTGAAGTCTAGCCATGGCAGATGCATTAAAACATAATAAGCAAAAATAAAACTAAGCATGAAGGCGAGGAAAACAATCCACCTGTGAGAAGCTTTGGCAAAATAGGGCGTAATATAGTTTCGGTTAAAGTAAAGGATAAGAATGAGAATAAGTAAAAATATATCCTTAGAAAATGATTGCCAGGGTGTAAGAGGAATAGCATCGCCAAAGCAACCGCAATCTGTGACCTTATTGAAATAAGCCGAATAGAAGGTTAAAAAAGTAAAAAAGATGGTCATGAGCAGCAAAGACCATATCGTGAATTTAGGAAGGTAGCCAATCAACAGCATGACCCCCAGAACCAGTTCAAAAACGACCAGAAAAACGGCTAAGACTAAAGCAAACGGTGCCAAAAATTCCAGGTTGAGCACCGAAGGGCTGAAATATTCTTCAAGTTTAAAAGAAAAACCAATAGGATCATTAAGTTTAATAAATCCTGAAAAAATAAAAATGACCCCTACTACCCACCGGGAAATATTTACAAGAGTTTTCATATCGCTGATTTTATGACCTGCTCAATTCACTGTTTTCGTGTATATGTATCAGGGCAAAAATGGCATAATTGATCATATCCTCATAATTCGCACTAATCCCCTCACTCACCAGGGTTTTGCCTTTATTATTTTCAATCGTTTTGATCCTTAGCAGCTTTTGAAGAATCAGATCGGTTAGGGAGCTCACTCTCATATCTCGCCACGCCTCCCCGTAATCATGATTCTTGTTCTCCATAAGCTGTTTGGTTTCAGCAATTATACTGTCATAGAGTTCTGATGCTTCTTCTTCGGAAAGATCTGGCTGTGAAGCCACTCCCTTCTTCAGCTGAACGAGGGCCATAATAGAATAGTTTATAATACCTATAAATTCGGGAACCTCACCCTCATCTACCTTTCTAACATCATTCTCCTGAAGGGATCTAATGCGCTGGGCTTTAATAAAAATTTGATCTGTTAGAGAAGGTAGTCTCAAGATCCTCCACGCACAGCCGTAGTCATGCATTTTGTTAAGAAATAAACTGCGGCATTCCTGTACCACGGCATCATATTGTGCAGATGTATCCTTCATAAAACGGGTAATTTGCGTAAATTTCGCTGAATTTATTCTATTTGTCAAAGTTAATTTTTCCATTTAAAAAATCATTGTTTTTCTATGTATATCAACTGCAGGGGTAGACTTATAGATTTGGAAACCCCAAAAGTAATGGGCATTCTCAACCTCACCCCCGACTCTTTTTATGACGGTGGCCGCAATACTTCTGCGGAAAAATATCTCGCCCGAACCAGGGCTATGCTTGAGGAAGGAGCCACATTCATCGATCTTGGCGCGTACAGCAGCCGACCCGGAGCAACTCATATTTCGGAAGAAGAAGAATTAAAAAGATTACTACCGGTAGTAGAGCTGCTTGTAGAGGAATTTCCCGGAATTATTTTATCAATAGATACCTTCCGAAGCGGTATAGCCAGAAAAGCGGTAGAGGCAGGAGCAGCTATGATCAATGATATTTCGGCAGGTGGGCTGGACAAAAATATGATGGAAACCGTAGCAGAACTACAGGTGCCCTATATTATGATGCACATGCGAGGTAACCCAAAAACCATGAAAGACCTAAATATATATGATGATCTTGTGCAGGATATTCTTTTTTATTTTTCAGAAAAAATTTCTCAGGCCAGAGATTTAGGGATCAATGACCTCATAATTGACCCGGGGTTTGGGTTCTCTAAAAATATCGCTCAAAATTTCGAACTTCTAAACAAGTTGGAACTATTCAAAAACCTGGATCTACCGCTGCTTTCCGGCCTTTCCAGAAAATCACTCATCTACAAAATCTTTAATACGACTCCTGATGAAGCCTTAAACGGCACAACCGTTCTCAATACCGTTTCTATAATGAAAGGGGCCAATATTCTCCGGGTACATGACGTAAAGGAAGCTGTGGAATGCGTGAAATTAACACAGCGCCTGAAAAACTAGTTTATTATTTTTTACATTTACCAAAAAGCAAATCTCCTTGGAATTTTTAGACCTCCGAATTCTTGATGTAGTTGACATTGTTCTCATTGCTGCCCTGTTGTACTATGTATACAAACTGGTCAAGGGAACGGTCGCCGTGAACATCTTCATTGGGATAGTCATTATTTATTTCGTTTGGAAGCTTACCCAGCTCCTGCAAATGGAGATGCTTAGTACTGTGCTGGGAGAATTCATTGGTGTGGGAATGTTTGCCTTAATCGTGGTTTTTCAGCAGGAGATACGCAAATTCCTGTTGATGATTGGATCCACCAATTTTGCCCGGAGAAGAAGATTTCTTCAAACCCTGAAGCTCATCAAAGATGACCTGGACACCCCTAACGACATTGAGGCTATTGTTAAGGCATGCGAAAACATGGGTAAAACAAATACCGGCGCTTTAATTGTCATACAAAAAAACACCAGCCTGGATTTCGTTAAGAATTCGGGAGATTCCATGAAGATCTTGGTCAACCAACCTATCATAGAATCTATCTTTTACAAGAACAGTATTTTGCATGACGGGGCGATGATCATAGAAGATAATTACATCACTGCTACAAGAGTTGTACTTCCGGTTTCAAATGACAGGACGATTCCTTTAAGGTTTGGACTTCGACACCGCGCCGCCGTAGGAATTAGCGAAAAAACCGATGCCCTTGCGCTGGTTGTAAGTGAAGAGACCGGACAGATCTCTTATATTAAAGACGGAGAATTCGTGATGTTTGAAGATCGCGAAGACCTCATGGGGAAATTGAAAGCAGATCTCGTTTAGAGTGTCTCCTCTTCCTGCATAAACTGCACCTCGTATAAGTTTTTGTAATAGCCATTCTCCTTTTGAAGCAGTTCCTGGTGCGTGCCTATTTCTACAATCCTTCCCGCATCCATCACCAAAATCTTATCAGCTTTCTTTACTGTTGCCAGGCGGTGTGCGATCACAATTGAGGTACGACCTTCGGTGATTTTATTAGTAGCATCCTGGATCAACTGTTCACTGTAAGAATCAACTGAAGACGTCGCTTCATCCAGCACAAGAATACTAGGCTGGCTAACATAGGCTCTCAAAAATGCGATTAACTGGCGTTGTCCCGAAGACAACATAACTCCGCGCTCCTTCACGTTATAGTCATAGCCTCCCGGAAGATCGGAGATAAACTCATGCACCCCGATTTCTTTTGCGGCTGCGATCACAGTTTCCTTTGTGATCTCAGGATGGTTTAAGGTGATGTTGTTCAAAATTGTATCGGCAAAAAGGAACACATCCTGCAAAACAATAGCGATTTGGGACCTAAGTGACTTTAAGGTAATATCCCGGGCATCGATCCCGTCTAAAAGAATCCTGCCGCCCAGGATTTCGTATGACCTGTTCAATAAATTAATGATCGTAGATTTTCCGGCACCCGTGGCACCCACAATGGCAACGGTCTCGCCGGCATTTGCTTTAAAAGAAATACCTTTTAACACTTCTTCATCTTCGACATAACCAAAATGTACTTTCTCAAATTCAATTTCGCCCTTAAGATGATCAATTTCAAGAGTGCCTTCATCAGCAATAGAAGACTTTGTATCCAGGATTCCAAAAACGCGGTTTGCGGCCACCATTCCCATTTGCAGCGTATTGAATTTATCGGCAATCTGCCGCAACGGCCTGAACAGCATCTGGCTCAATTCGATAAAGGCTACTATGACACCAAGGGTGATCGCCTCACTGCCGGCCATAACTCTTAAGCCGCCATACCAAACGATAAGACCAATGGTAACCGATGTTGACATCTCGGCAATGGGAAAAAAGATCGAGTTGTACCATACGGTTTTGACCCAACCCTTCCTGTGCTTGTCATTAATCTCCCTAAAATTCTCGAATTCTTTTTCTTCCCTTGTAAAAAGCTGAACGATCTTCATTCCCGTAATTCGCTCCTGCACAAAAGTGTTAAGATTCGCTACTTGTGTTCGTACCTCCTCAAAGGCAAGTTTCATTTTCTTTTGAAAAACCCTGGTCGCATAGAGGATGAACGGCAGTACCAGCAGAACCAGAATAGTGAGTTTCCAGCTTTGATAAAACATAAAACCCAGCACAACAATCATTTTCAACAGGTCACTGATTATCATAAATAGGCCCTGGCTAAAAATACTTGCTATGGTCTCAATATCACTTACAGATCGGGTTACCAGCCTGCCAACCGCCGAATTATCAAAATACTTCATTTTAAACTGAAGCATGTGCTCAAAAAGATCTGTTCTTAAGTCTCTAATCACATCCTGCCCCAAAAGGTTAGCAAAATAAATAAAACAGAACTGGAACAGCACCTCGAGCAGCAGTACGCCTCCCATGAGCCCTATATAAAATAACAGTTGATCATTATCTTGAGGAACAATAGAGTTATCAATGGTTAGCTGAAGTAAGTATGGCCTTAAAACAGCAAAAAAGGACAGCAAAACAGCGGCCACCGCCACAAAATAAAAGGTCCATTTGTAGGCATTGGTATAGCGGAGTAACCTCCTGAAAAGACTAAAGTCAAATGCGTTTCCCGATGATATCGCCATTAAATAAAAATGCTTTTTGGGTATTCTATTTTAGTTAAAAATAATCCGTGGGCAGGAACCGAAGCCCCGGCCTTACTCCTGTCACCACTTTGTATGATCTCGTGCATCCACTGCACTTCCTGCTTACCTATTCCTATCTGCAGTAAAGTGCCTACTATGGCTCGCACCATGTTCCTTAAAAAACGATCGGCTTTGATGTGAAATATAAGTTCATCTCCCGATTTTTCCCAGAAAGCGTATTCGATGGTACAGTTATAAGTTTTCACATCTGTACGCGACCTGGAAAAAGATTTAAAATTTGAGTAATCCAGCAGGATCGATGCCGCCTCATTCATCTTTAAAAGATCAATTTCTTTCTGAATGTAATAAGCAGTTTCGACCTTAAAGACATCTTTCCTTTTCACCAGATGATATTCATAGCTTCTGGAAATCGCGTCAAACCTGGCATGGGCCTGAGAATTGACCTGAAAAAGATCATGAATCGCAATATCTTTTGGCAACAACGAATTTAGCCTGAAAGCAAATGCGCTATCCAAATTTTCGCCCGTATCAAAATGAGCGTACAGCTGACTCGCATGAACGCCGGCATCTGTTCTCCCGGCCCCGGTGATCTCAATCTTTTGCCGCAAAATAGTGGAAATCGCATTTTCCACTGTTTCCTGTACCGAAATGGCATTTGGCTGTCTTTGCCAACCGTGATAGGCTTTTCCGAAGTATGCCAGCTCCAAGAAATATCTCAATCTAAATCTTTACTTTTACATTTCAGGAAACAAAGATAAGCCATTATGAGCAACTGCCCATTCTTCGGCTACCTTAGATTTTAATCTCCTACTAATTTCCACATGAAAAAAATCCTGCTGCTTAGCGACACCCACGGGCACATTGATGACAGAATAATAAAATACGCCGAAGAGGCCGATGAAATCTGGCATGCCGGTGACATTGGCACCACCAATGTGAGCGATGAGTTACAAAAAATTAAACCTCTAAAAGCGGTTTTTGGGAACATCGACGGCGCCGAAATAAGAAAAGAATTTCCATTAAACAACCGTTTCTTCTGTGAAGAAGTAGACGTTTGGATTACCCATATAGGAGGTTATCCCGGCAGGTATTCTCCGGCTGTAAAAGAGGAAATCAAGCGGCATCCGCCGCAGTTGTTCATCAGCGGGCATTCTCATATCCTTAAAGTGATGAATGACAGAAGTCTCAAACTTCTGCACATGAATCCCGGGGCCGCAGGAAAACAAGGTTTTCACAAAATGCGAACCATGCTCCGGTTCAAGATCGACGGAAAAGAGATCAAGGAGCTGGAGGTCATCGAGCTGGGAAAAAGAGCGGGTTAGTGAGCA
>JBAVJE010000333.1:0-1575 GCA_049687615.1 Salinimicrobium sp.
CCTAATAACATTGGATTAATAAATAACCATTACACAGGAGTTTTTACCACACCTATACCGAAACTGGATGAAAAAGGAGTTGATTTTATATCGGGTTCTGGTGCGACAGCTGTTTTTATCATTGAAGCCGCGCAAAGTATGGGTCTTACATTTTCGAGTATTTATTCCGTTGGAAACAGTGCTCAAATAGGAGTGGAGGAGGTCCTCGAATATTTAGATCACTCTTTTGAAAAGGCACACAGTTCCAGAATTAAATTGCTTTATATCGAGAGCATAAAAAACCCGCTCAAATTTTTGAAGCATGCAGCTTCTTTGATCCGCAAAGGCTGCAAAATAGCGGCTATTAAGGCGGGGAGTTCAGAAGAAGGAAACAGGGCAGCTTCCTCACATACCGGTGCTATCGCTAATTCAGATGTATTTATAGATACCTTGTTCAAAAAAGCGGGTATAATCCGCTGCTATGGCAGGAATGAATTGATCACTGTTGCGGGCGTACTTCAGCAAAAAGAATCACAAGGAAAGAATATAGCGATCATTACCCACGCCGGAGGACCAGCTGTAATGCTTACAGATGTATTGTCGAAGAACGGATTGAAAATTCCGCATTTGGGAGGAAAGGAAAGTGAAACTTTGCTAAGCCAGTTGTTTGATGGATCTTCCGTTTCCAATCCTATTGATTTTTTAGCAACAGGTAATGCCGAGCAGTTGGGAAGCATTATTGACTATTGTGAGAATAAATGTCCTGAAATCGATGCCATGGCTGTCATTTTTGGGAGTCCGGGTTTAACAGCGGTGGATGATGTTTATCAAGTTCTGAATGAAAAGATCAGGACGTCTAAAAAGCCGATCTATGCCATTTTACCATCAGTGGTGAATGTGAAGAATGAAATAAATGATTTTATAAAGAAAGGGAATATTGCATTCCATGATGAAGTTTTATTCGGAAGTGCTTTGGCTAAAGTTTACAACCATACTTCGGTTAGTGAAAAAACTAAAGATACTGACCTAAAATCTTCTGAAAAGATAAGAAAACTAATAGATAGACTGTCAAATGGATACATGCCCACAGAAGCAGCCGTTAGTTTGCTGGAATACGCAGGAGTGAAATTTGCCACTCCCTATTATGTTAAGAATGAAGAAGAGCTGAACAATATTTCAAAGTCTGTTTCTTACCCCGTTGTCCTTAAAGTTGAGGGACCTTTGCACAAATCTGATGTTGGAGGGGTGATCCTGAATGTTTCGAACGATAAAGATCTACATGATAGTTTCCGGAAGTTGATGCAGATAGAAGGAGCAAATTCTGTTATCATTCAGCCAATGATAAAAGGAAAGGAACTGTTTATTGGGGCAAAAAAAGAAACTAATTATCCTCACGTCGTTTTATGCGGACTGGGAGGAATCTTTGTTGAAGTTTTAAAAGATGTAAGTGCTGTAATGACGCCTGTTGCAGAGGAAGATGCTATAAAAATGATCACCGATCTAAAAGCTTATCCAATATTAAAAGGCGTTAGAGGTCAAAGTGGGATAAAAATCAAATTGTTTGCTGAAGCTATTGTAAAGATTTCAGATTTACTG
>JBAVJE010000334.1:0-4977 GCA_049687615.1 Salinimicrobium sp.
TTTTGTGTTCGAGCATTCGTCTTTGGATATTAGCAGTGATACCAATATATAAAACAGTTCTGGATTTGTTGGAGAGGATATAGGTATAGCCTTTTTTCATGATTTTAAGACATAGATGAAGATGACCCTGAAACAAGTTCAGGGAGACCTCTTAAAGTTAAATACAGCTGAAGAAGAAAGCCCTACCGCGCCGGCCGGGTCTCGAACCGTTTTTTCCTTTGTTCGGTACTTTTAGCTTTCGCGTATTTCTCAATTTCCGAATTTAATTCTGCACCCAGAAGAATGATAAAACTGGTAAGAAAAAGCCACAGCAGCATCACCACCACGGCTGAAATAGAACCATACATTTCCCCATAACTTCCGAAGTTGCTCACATAATAGGAAAAACCCCAGGATGCGATAAGCCAAAGTACGGTGGCGAGAATGGAGCCGGGAAAAATCCACCTCCTGTGAGGTTCGGGTTTGCAGGGCGCATATTTGTAAACCAGCCCCAGAAACCATATCACTATAAAGGCCAGCAGCACCCATCGGCCCCAGCCAATAAAGGTTTCAATATTATCGGGTAGCCCCAATTGATTTACCAAAGCGGGAAATGCCACAATTAAAGCCATACTAATAAGGATCAGCACAATGGCGCCCAAAGTAAAAAGTAAGGTGAGGCCGTTTTGTTTGAAAAATCCCCGGTTGTTACTTGTGTCGTAAGCAATGTCTACTCCAGTGAAAAGAGATTTGGTGCCCTTGTTTGCACTCCATATACTAAAAAGTATTCCTATAGCCATACTCCAGCCCAGGGCAGCACCCGGCGCCTCTATTAATCCCGTCAACTGATCTTTAAGGATCTCATAAGCCTGTTGGGGCATCATGCCGGCAAGTTGGGATAGTTGACCCTGGATGCTCTCCGGATTCATAGCCAGACCATAGAGTGATACCAGGGCAGCGATTGCCGGAAAAATTGCCAGAAAAGCGTAAAAAGCCACCCCGGCCGAAACTATTGATACATTATTATCTCCAATTTGATCTTTTACATTTACCAGGATGGTCTTCCATCCGGAAAATGTGATTTTTGCTGGTTTCTCAGGGTGCTGAGGTTTAGAATGCATGAAAAATATTCATTTTGGTGGTTAACTATCCAATTTAAAAAAAAACGAGCGCCCGGCTCAGGTGGCTTCTACTAAACAATTGTTAAGACAAGGGAAAGCCGCGTGTCCTGTCAAATTCTCAACCCATAATTTTAACCTCATGGAATATATCCAAAAATATATGCGGAAAAATTCCTAAAAAAACTATATTTGGGTATGGGAACAGATATATCTATCGAAGTTAAGCGCTTTAAGCAGATTAGGGATGAAAATAATTTCACTCAGGCAGAATTTGCCGCAGTGCTGGGAATCAAGAACTCTACTGCCGATATTGAACGAGGCCGGACCAAACTTTCGGGGAAAGTGGTAGCCGAACTGCTTAGGCAATTTGGGATCAATCCTTTGTGGTTGTTTGGGGAAAGCAATCAAAAATTCCTGCAGGTAAGTCAGGGAGATGTAAGTCCAAAGGTGATAAGTCTTGATTCTTCTGAGAATGAAAATATGGTTCTGGTAAGTCAAAAAGCAGCTGCCGGATATCCTCATAATGTACAGGACGTAGATTGGTACCAGCAATTACCCGCCTTTGATATCCCATTGCCGGAATACCGGAATGCCTCTCACCGTGGTTTTCAAATTGAGGGTGATAGTATGCTGCCCAACTTCAGGCCTGGGGAGTGGGTGCTGGGGAAGGCTGTATCTACGATCGAGGAGGCAAGTAATAACAGGATTTACGTGGTCGTACTTTATGATTCGGTATTGGTGAAAAAACTTCAAAAGCTGCCCCAGCCTTCCAAGATTCTTCTTATCTCGCTAAATGAGGAATATTTACCCATAGAAGTTAATGTAAATGATATTCAGGAGCTGTGGCAGGTGAACAGTAAACTTACTTTTAACCTGGATGCGCCATCTGAAAGTAATTTGATGAAGCAGCTGCAACAATCTATGGAAGACCTTAAGAGCGAGTTTAAGACTTTAAAGCATTCATAAAAAAACGGCCTGATATCATCAGGCCGTTCTTCGGGATCAATTGATCCCTGGTTTTAAATGTTCAGCGAAGAAAATTACATTCCGTCATCTTCCATGTCATCCTTTACGTCTTCCATGTCATCTTCTACGTCATCTTGCATATCATCATATTCATCTTCTATATCATCTCCTTTTTCTTCTAATTCATCTGTAGCTTCTTCAATACGGTCTCCTTTATCTTTCTCATCACGGCAAGAAATAAAGGAAGTGCTTATAGAAAATAATAAGGCGAATAATAAAACTAATCTTTTCATAATTTGTGGTTTTTAATTGTTAGTTCTAGCAAAATTAGAGAAACTATCTGTTTTTTAACATATTAACTGCTAAAGTTTTCCTAATAAACTAAAATAGGGTAGTTTCCTCAGATGAGTGCTGTGTATTTCTAATTCATGGTGATTAATTATCCTCACCAATCTTATCAATTTCCTCATCTATTTTCTTGTTTACCTTTTGGTCAACCTTTTTAGCGGTTCTTTCCAAAACTCCTTCTTGTTTTTCTACTTTGACTTCAACAGGTTCCTTTTTCACTACAACCTCATGAACCACTTTATCTTCTTTTACGTCTTTTTCTGTATCTCTACATGAAGTAAATAAAACGGAACTAAATAACAATAAAGTAAATGCAGTTTGTGCTTTCATAATTTAAAATTTAGGGTATATGAACTTCAATATTAGGAAATGATAATAAGCTGGAGAGGCCATTTAATATAGCTTTAGCAGAAATTATTAAAATTTTTTAAATTTTTGAAAATATTAAAAAAAAGCCTTTTCTCTCCTTTGGGGAAACAGCTTATTTAAAGACTTTAGCATTCGTAGTGTTTTTTAAAAATTATAAATAGTAGCTATTGCTGAAGTAAAGCAGCAGATTTATTTAATTTAAGGAAGATATACTATGATAGCCGGTTAAGCCTATCGCATAGCCCGGAACAAGACTGACGGGAAAGTGGTTTTTCCAGATATTCAACCACCAAAGGATATTGTTCTGCTTTTTTCTTGTCACTGGAATTGACTGAAGAAGTCACCATGACTACAAATACATTTTTTGCTGAAATCTTTTCCTGAAGTACCTCCAGGAATTGCCAGCCGGTCATGCACGGCATGTTGATGTCAAGGAGTACCAATAGTGGCTGCTGTGTGTCTTTTCTTTCAAGAATGAATTCCAAAGCTCTTTCAGCATTGTCAAATTCATGTGAGCAACCCGAGTGTAAAGTTTTATTAACCAGTATTTTATGCAGGAATAAAACTACCGCATCATCATCCACAATAACAATATCCATCTTCATAAGTAGACTTAACAGTATTGGCCTTGGGGACCAATATTTAAAGCGGTCTAAGATATAAAAAAAATACCTTTTTAAGGGGCGTTTTAGCTTGAAGCAAATAGGACTTCTTTAAATTCCCAAAGCTTAGAAATAAATAGCAGTAGAAAGATAAAGGTGACCACAAACTCCATGAAAGTAGAGGCCAATAACCCTATAAAAGAACCTGAGGCTGCCCGTAAGGCTGTCCGGGAATCGGCTTTATTGATGATCTCGCCCAAAAAAGCGCCAACGAAGGGTACAATTATTATCGCGAAGGGTATTGGAACAAAGATTCCTACTAACAATCCAAGAGTGGCTCCTATCATTCCCGCCTTGCTTCCGCCAAGATATTTTGTTCCCAATATTGGAATGGCATATTGCAAAGCAAAAATTATGATGGCTATGACGAGCGTAATGCCTAAAAACACATAGTTGATAGGAAGAGCAGAGGTTAAATAGAGCATTAAAAGCCCTAGCCAGCTCAACGGAATTCCCGGCAGCATCGGTAAAAAGCTTCCCAGCAACCCCAGGAGCATGAGCAGGCCACCCAGGAGAATAAGCAAAAGGTCCATATAAGAGGTATTTCAGCAAATATATCAAAAACATCAACCTAAAAATTAACTAAAATATTAGTTAAACTATATAATTAGTTATAAATTGGTTTCAGAAAGTTAAAATCCCTATGAAACAACTTACCAAAGCAGAAGAGGAGATCATGCAGATCCTCTGGAATTTGAAAGAAGCCAACGTGGCCGGAATCATTGAGCAAATGCCCGAACCAAAACCTGCATACAACACAGTTTCTACCATTGTGAGAATATTAGAAACTAAAAAATTTATTGATCACCGTAAGAAGGGAAAGGGCTATATCTATTTCCCGGCGGTGGACAAAGAAAGCTATACCAGCCAAAGCATGAACAAACTGGTCGACGGTTATTTTAACGGCTCCTTCAGGAGCATGGTATCTTTTTTTGTGAAGAATAAAAAAATGGACACCAAAGATCTAGAGGACATTTTAAAGGAGATCAACAAAAAAGAAAAGTAATGGGAAATTACATTTTACAGACCATAGTTTTTCAACTGGCCTTTTTGCTCGTTTATGAATTTTTGCTGAAGAAAGAAACCTTCTTCACCTATAACCGGGTCTACCTGTTGCTGACTCCCGTGCTGGGGTTGTTATTGCCATTCCTGAATTTTCCGGAATTGCAATCGGCGATCCCGGCGGAAACTTTTGCAATGCTTCCGGAAGTTTTTATAGGTTCAGCTTCAGCTTCAGTAAATACACCGCCGGTAATTGGTGCAGCTTCTGAAGCACATACCATGAATTACTGGTTGCTTCTCTACGGGACAGGAGTTTTTATTTCATTTTTATATTTTCTCAAGAAATACAGCCTTCTAAAAAGCCTTTTTAGAAACCCCGTAGTTACCGAAGGTAACAATTTCCGCATCATCAGGGTTTCTAATTCTAATATTGCCTGCACTTACTTTAATACAATTTTCCTGGGCGACCAACTTTCCGAAGAAGAGGCAGAGCAAATCCTGTCTCATGAATTAGTTCACGTAAAACAGAA
>JBAVJE010000335.1:0-9482 GCA_049687615.1 Salinimicrobium sp.
GAGTAAAAATATCCCACTGCCCGTTTCGTGCCATAAAAACAATATAAAAAGAGGAGGCCAGGATAAGACCTGCCAAAAATGCCTGTTTTAGGCTTATTTCCAGTTTTGGGAGAAAACGATAAAAATAGTAAAGCATCAGCAGGCTGATTAAGGCAGCCGGTAAACGAAGGGCGAAAAGGCTTTTAAAGCCAAATATGAGTCCGCTAATGGCCGTGAGCCAGGTAGGCAGCGGCGGTTTTTCATAGCGGGGGAGGGCATTCATAGTGGTAAGAAGCCAGTTATTATTCTGGACCATTTCACGGGCAGTAATAAAATTACGGGCTTCCATGATGTTTACGTAGATGACATCAAGATTGGCGAAAAAGATAAGTATTCCTACCAGCATCAGTAAGAAAAAGTACTTTTTAGAAACTTCAGGCATATTCTTTTCGGCTTAAAATAATATTGCGAATATAAATGATACTTCCAATGAGGTGACCAGTAAAAAGAACAGGATCCTTCCGCAGAACAGCATAAATAATGATTAGGCTGGCCCCGGTGAGGCTAAGCATCCAAAAGCCCAGCGGCAGGACAGATTCTTTCATTTTTTCAGAATAGATCCATTGGTAAATAAACCTGAAAGTAAAGATAATCTGCGCTCCCGAACCCATGTAGATCAACCATACAGGGATCGCCTCGTTGAAAAACAGTTTATGAATATCGTGGGTATTGTTGTTGTAGGAATATATGAGTAGCAGGAAAGGGAAAATGTAAATAAAAAAACGAAGCCACTTTGAAAGTTTGAGCCACTCTTTTTGCAGCTGAATATTACGAACATAAATGAAGTAGGTGAGTGCCTGCCCCAGCATAATGGAGAAATCGTCTCTTAGATAGCCGTACACAAAAAGCAGGAAAGAGGCAAAAAGTGACACTTTCCAGAAGTTGGTAGGAGTAAGAACCTTTTTCTGCTTTTCGGAAGCTATCCACTGCATTAACAGGCGGGCAGAAAAAAGAATTTGGGCGGTAAATCCAATGGTATAGATTTGCCAGTTACTCATTCTTCTTGTTTACTTTATAATTGATGTAGTTATTTTTCATCCACAAATATGCGAAGCAGTCTATGAGCGGCCCGACAAGCCGGTTGAGGAGGTGGTACTTCGCTGTTCCCGCAACGCGTGGATAATGTCTTACAGGCACCTGCTTTATTTTTCCTTTTTGTAAAAGCACCATGGCCGGCAAAAACCGGTGCAATCCTTTAAACATAGGAATTTTTTTAGCGTAATCTGCTCTTATTACCTTTAGTGGGCAACCTGTATCGTCCATACCGTCGTGGGTGAAACTTCTTCTTATCCCGTTGGCGATTAGCGAAGACATATTCTTTTTAAAGGAATCTTTTCGATTTTCCCTCAGGCCGGTTACCAGATCATATTCTCCAATGTGCTTCAGCAAAATATCAAAATCCTCAGGATCGGTTTGAAGATCTGAATCTATGTACCCGATAAGAGGAGTTTCGGCATAGTCAAAACCCGCTTTAATAGCAGCGCTTAAGCCACGGTTTTGTTCAAAAGAGATAAATTTGAAGTCCTTGTTTCTTGCGGAAATCCCTTCTACCAACTTCAGGCTGTCATCTGTGGACCCGTCATTAACGAAGAGTACACAAGATTTTACAGGAGCTTTTGACAGGTAGTTGGATAATTCCTTTTCTACACGAAGCAGGTTTTCTTCCTCATTATAGAGGGGAACTATGATTGTAAACTCGTAATTCATGAAAGCTTTATATGCGACTGCAAATGTATTAATTATTATAGATGATTCTGCTTTTTTGTCCTATAAGGGAGTCTGTGCCGAAATCATTGTTAAATTTGTATTGCAAGAATGTACCCGAAAATTTTTTCGAAAGTAAATATTCAAAGATGAAAGTATTAATCACCGGCGCGGCAGGATTCATTGGTTCTCATACTGCTGAACGCCTGCAGCAAGAAGGTTTCGAAGTAGTTGGAGCCGATAATTTTTCTAATTATTACAGCGTTTCTCTCAAGAAATTGAATGCAGAAGCTCTGGAGAAAAAAGGCATAAATATTGAAAAAATGGATTTACGGGAGGTTTCAGATTATGATCAACTTCCGGTAGATTTCGATTTTATCATTCATTTTGCTGCTCAGCCGGGTATTTCGGCTTCGAGTACTTTCGAAGAATATCTTACAAATAATGTTATTGCAACTCAAAATTTACTGGAGTTCGCCCACAAGAATAAAAACCTGAAGCATTTTTTCAATATCGGTACCTCGTCTATTTACGGGTTGGAGGCCACTTTTCCCGAGACGGTTGCTCCAAAACCTGCTTCGTGGTATGGTGTCACAAAACTCGCCGGGGAGCAACTCGTGTTGGCAGAGAGCAGAGGGAAGAAACTAAAAGCTTCTTCGTTGAGGTTATTTTCTGTTTACGGTCCACGCGAGCGACCTGAGAAATTGTACACCAAGTTAATCGACTGTGCCTTTAAAGATGAAGCTTTTCCTATTTATGAGGGCAGTGAAAATCACCTTCGCAGTTTTACATATGTTGGTGATATCGCTGATGGGATCTATAAGGCTGTACAACTACACGAAAAAATTGACGGGGAGATTATTAACCTGGGAGCGGTAGACGAAAACAAGACCCAGGATGGGATCGACCTTGTTGAAGAGTTATTAGGCAGAAGGATTAAACTGGAAACTGTTGCTAAGCGGCCCGGAGACCAATTTAGAACACTGGCTAATATTCAAAAGGCCAGAAGACTTCTGGGTTACGATCCTCAAACTTCCCTTAGAGAAGGTCTTAAACAGCAAATCCAGTGGTATAAGGAGAATTTTCTATAGGGCCCGGTATTTTTCCAGCAAATAGGCAGCTGCCTCAAAAGGAGTAGTTTCGTTGTTTTCTATGGCCTGAAGTTGCTGCGGCAGGATCTTCTTGATCTCGGGATGCTGATAAAATCTATTCTTGAGATGTTCATTAATGGTTTGGAGCAGCCAGAATTTGTTTTGTTCTCTTCTTTTATGACTGAAAGCGCCGTTTTCCTGGGTTCGGGTTTTGAAATCGACAATCAATTCCCAGGCTTCCTGAATTCCTTCTTTTAAGAGGGCACTACTTAGTATAACTTTTGGTTGCCACCCGCTTTCTTTTGGCGGATAGAGGTGCAGGGCGCGTCGGAATTCGGCTCTAGCTTTTTCGGCAGGTTTTCTATTCTCGCCATCGGCTTTGTTGATTACAATGGCATCGGCCATTTCCATTATACCGCGTTTGATGCCCTGCAGCTCATCACCCGCGCCGGAGAGTTTAAGCAGTAAGAAAAAATCGGTCATACTGTGTACAGTAGTTTCGCTCTGGCCTACACCTACGGTTTCAATGAGCAATGTGTCAAAACCTGCAGCCTCACATAGAATGATGGTTTCTCGGGTTTTACGTGCAACACCTCCCAAAGAATCTCCCGAAGGAGAAGGCCTGATAAAGGCGTTTTTATGATTTACCAAAGTCTCCATTCTCGTTTTGTCGCCTAATATACTTCCGCCGGAAACGCTACTTGTTGGATCTACTGCCAGCACTGCCACTTTTTTACCCGAATCTGCCAGATAGCCACCAAAAGCTTCGATGAAAGTGCTTTTCCCAACCCCGGGTACTCCGGTGATCCCAATCCTGATGGAGTTATTCGCGTAGGGCAGGCACTTTTCAATAAGCAGGGAGGCTTTTTCCTGGTTCCTGGGATTGGAATTTTCAATAAGCGTTATGCCCTTACTAAGCGCAGCCTGATTTCCCTCGCGAAGCAAATTAAACAGCTCATCGACATCGATTTCCTTTTTGCGGGTCTCCCTAATCTTTTTAGCAATGCTGGTATTAATCCCCGAAGCGGGACGGGTGCCTTCAGATTCCTGTAAAGCCGATTTTTTGTTCAAAACGAGATATTATTTTTAGGTGGAGATCTTCTTTGTATATTGAAGTACTAAAATAGTTAAAATTTACAGCAAAATGAAGACATTGTATTCAACAACTGCTACCACTGCAGGCGGAAGAGAAGGTCACGTAACCAGCGATGACGGAAATCTTGATTTGGAGTTAAGTATGCCGGAAAGCCTTGGCGGAAAAGGCGGTAATAAAACCAATCCTGAACAGCTTTTCGCGGCGGCTTACTCGGCCTCTTTCGGGAATGCCCTTCAGCGGGTTGCGCAAAAAGAAGCCATAGATATGGGCAGTTTCTCTGTTACGGCCTCCGTAGAAATTGGTAAAATGGAAGAAGGAGGAATGGGGCTTGCAGTTACTTTAGATTGCATTCTTCCCGGAATTGAGGTGGAGGCCGGAGAAAAACTGGTGAATGAAGCTTATGAGGTTTGCCCTTATTCCCTGGCAACTATGGATAATATTGATGTTACGCTCAACCTGATCCTTGATGAGGACGAAGAGGAGTGAAAAATGTCATTTTTGAATACCTTATAAAGAAGCGTCCTGTACGCTTCTTTTTTTTGCCTTTTTCTAAAGTTCAACTACAGCAAGAAGAGTCTTTACATGATTTGCTTACATTTAAATCTTCAGAAATGAGAAAATTTCTGAAATTTTTGCAACGCGGGGAAAATCCCATCGTCTTTAAAGTGAACAGCAACCAAGAAAAGTTATTTTGATACAGCATCAACTAATAGCAGCTTGTAAAGAGAATGACCGAAAGGCCCAGATGAAGCTTTACAACAAGTACTGCGAAGGCATGTACTTTGTGGCGAAGCGATTCATGAGCGATTCTTTTGAAGCCGAAGACGCAATGCAGGAGGCTTTTATTAAGGCCTTTGAAAAGCTGCATCAGTTCAACGGAGAAGTCACCTTTGGGGCCTGGCTTAAACGAATAGTGATCAATAGATGCCTGGACAAACTCAAGGCCAAAAAGATGGAAACGGTCGCGCTTAACGAACATGTTATAGGGACAGTTGAAGAAGAGGGAAATTGGAGCGTCGATGACGGAGTAGGCGTGGAGCAGGTGAAGGAAAAGATGAAACAGCTGCCCGAAAAGTATAAATATCCGCTGATGCTTTATTTGCTTGAAGGCTATGATCACCAGGAAATAGCTGAAATACTTGGAATAACAAAAGTCGCATCACGAACCCTGGTGCATAGAGGAAAGAAAAAATTACAGGAAGAATTAAAAGATCTACGTCATGGCACAGGATATTAGAAAGATGTTTGAGGAAGACCGCAGCCTTACTTCTGAAAAAATGGAAAAAGGGCATCAGCTTCGGTTTGAGGCCAGGCTTGAAAAATCATTTCCGCAGCAAAAAGAAAAGAAAAGCCGTAAGAGCTTTTTGTTCCTCAAGATCGCCGCGGTTTTAATAGTGGCTTTTGGAGTGGCTTTCGCCTTCTTTGGACCCAATAATGACATTATTGAAGGAGAACAGGTGGTAAAAAATTCACCTAAAGAAGAGCCCGTGCAACAGGAAGAGGTGCCGGTGACAAAGGAGTACCAGCTTAGTGATGTCTCCCCGGAGTTTAAACAAATTGAAAACTTTTACCTGGCCAGTCTAAATATTGAATTGGCCAAGCTTAAGGTGAACGATGAAAACCGGGCACTGGTAGACAGTTTTATGACCCAACTGGCGCAACTGGATGAAGAATATAAAAGACTGAATGCCGAAGTAAAAGAGAATGGTATCAACGAAAATAGCGTTGAGGCAATGATCTCAAACCTTCAGCTAAGGCTTGAGCTGCTGTTCAAACTAAAAAACAAGATCAAAGCCATCAATCAATCCCAAAATAAAAGTTATGAAAACCTTAAAGCTTAATTACTTAATAGCGGGGCTGCTGTGCTTTACATCGGCCCTGGCACAAACGAAGAAAATCGACAGGTCTTACAAGACCAATAAAGACGTGACCGTGACTGTAGATGCAAAGAGTACCGATCTACAGGTGGAGTACTGGGATAAAAATGAAGTACAGGTTGAAGCCTTGCTCAACATGCCCAACGCTGATAAGAAAGAATTAGACAGAGCACTTGCCAACTGGAGCATAACTACTAAAGCTACAGCAGGAGAAGTGAAGATCAACTCCTCGGGAGGAGGAATGCCCGACTTTAATATGGCCGGTCTTGAAAAGCCGCTTTCTCAATTGCCTGAGATGCTCATGCCCCTACAAAAAATGATGGCTCCTCTTTTAGAGAACCTTTCAGATCATCCACTTCCCCCAGAATTTTATGCGAATGTTGGAGATATTAATTTTGATTATGAAGCCTATCAAAAGGAAGGGGATGAGTACATGGAGAAATTTGAAGCAAAGATCGAAAAGAAGTTTGGAAAGGATTTCCAAAAATCTATGGAAGAATGGGCTGCAAATTTTGAAAAAGATTCTGCCTTATGGAAGAGCCGCGTAATAGTAATGGAAGATTGGGGCGAACAGTTTGGAAAGGACATGGAAAAGTGGGGCGAGAGCTTCGGAAAAGATATGGAGAAATGGGGCGAAAGCTTTGGAAAGGACATGGAAGCCTGGGCCGAAAACTTTGAAAAAGAGGTCGAGAAAAAATATGGAGATGATGAAAGCAAGGTGATCGTGATAAACGGCAATGGTCCTGAAGCGAAAAAAATACTGAAGGTTAAGATGCCCCGCAGCGGCCAGCTCAAGCTCGATATAAGGTACGGAGAGGTAAAACTCAACGGAACCACCCGTAACCTGCAGGCAAACCTGTCTCACAGTAAATTCCTGGCGAATACTATCACGGGTGAGAAGACCGATGTTAAAGTAGCTTATTCCCCCGTACAGGTAAAACAGTGGGATTATGGAATGCTGCAGGCGTCATACGTGAACGATCTAAACATCGATAAAGCGCGTAGCATCAAACTCACCTCCAATTCGAGTGACGTGAAGGTACAGGAGCTAGTTCAAAATGGAATTTTCAAGGGAACCTTTGGGGAACTTGTGATAAACGATGTTTCCAAAGGTTTTAGTAGCCTTGACATCGTTCTTGAGAATTCCGATCTCAAACTTGACCTGCCAGATATCGCCTATAATTTTCGTTACAGTGGCACCAAAAGTCAGGTGAAGTTACCGCAGGATCTTTCTGTAAAATCGAGCAAATCTTATGATAATCAAAAGCTGAATGGCTACAACAAGAATAAAAATGCCAATGCTACGGTTTCCATTACAGCAAGTTTTAGTGATGTATTGCTGAAATAATTTACTTTTAGCAAAAAAAATGCCTTCCACATTTGACAATTTCCTGGCCGGCCTCACTCAAGGGTTTACCCCCGTGATTGAAGCCGGCTTTGCTTTTGAAGACTATGTTGCTATAGACCTTTCCGAAAAAAACCGGGAGCTCCCGGAGGAGGCATTAAGTTCTTCGGAAGCCTTTGAAAATTTCCTTCAGCATTTTCTGAAGAAGAGGTCCAGGAAAGTGGCTTTTGGTGGCTACGATGAAAAACGTGGGTTATACCAACGGAGTGTATTATTTTCCGAAGATAATTCGGCTCCAAGAAATATTCATTTAGGAATTGACATTTGGGCTGCTGCAGGAACTGCTGTACTGGCAGTACTCAAGGGAAAGCTGCACAGCTTTAGGAATAATAATAATTTGGGAGATTACGGCCCTACGATTATTCTGGAACACGAACTTAAAGGCATAAAATTTTATTCGCTTTACGGGCACCTTAGCCGGACTTCTCTCGAAGGGCTTAGCGTGGGACAGGAGTTTCAAAAAGGGCAAAAAATAGCTGTTCTTGGTACTGCGGAAGAAAATGGTGATTATGCGCCGCATCTGCATTTCCAGATCATCAGGGATATGGGTGGCAAAAAAGGGGATTTTCCCGGAGTGTGCAGCGAAAATGACAGACAAAGTTTTCTCGATAACTGTCCAGATCCAAACCTGTTGCTTAAGCTTCAGGTTTAACGCCTCTCAAAAATGGCATTTTTGACAACTAAGCCGGGGAAATTGGAATCTTTATTAGAATTTGATCCCATAAAAGATTCATATTGATCATACCAAATTCTTTATCAAAGTCAATGGTGAATTGTTCAATGATATTTTTGAGGTGATGCACCGGGACTTCAACAGTCAAAACATCATATTGCGCCTGCCGCGAAGGTAGTTCATCGGCAGTGATGCCCCAAGGGTACATTTCAGAATTAAAGATCACCTTCCAGGATTCCTGCCCCGGAATAGTCCAAAGCGTGTATTTCCCTTCTTTTAGAAGAGATCCGTCAACGAGAATGTCTTTGCTGGTCTTAAAGGTAGTAGCTTCATTTGCGCCGGTTCTCCATACTTTATCATAGGGAACTAATCCGCCGAAGATCTCCCGGTTCTTTTTATAGGGCCTATTGTAGAATACCTCAAGCTGGAGTCCATTATCCTGGTAAGTGATTGTATCCTCGGGACTAAAGGATTTTGTGTTCATTTTAAAAATGAAGTATGGCAACATGATTGCCAGGGTGAGAATGATGATGCCAAGAACGCTTCTCTTTAAGGTTTTTCTCATACCATCATAAAACAAAAGTCGGGCCTAAAAAAGATCCACCACATGGGGTGGATTTTTTTTAGGTTTTTCTTTGGGGGTTATATGGCCTTTAGCTTTCTTACTCTTGGGCGATTTTGAGGATCAAGAGCTTGTTCTCCATTCCTGAATTTTTCAGCTGTTTCAAGGCTTTGTTCAATAATCTTCTTTTGCTTTTTTAGCATATAAATTACCTCTTTCGGCATTTTGCTGTCAGCCAGTAATTCTTCGTAAAGTAAAAGATTTTCTTCATCTCTTTCTCTACATTTCTTGAGTAACTTGAGCGGCCGATTTTTGGTAAGTGCTTTTTTCTCCTGTCTCCAGTCGCGGTCAAGATTGCCTTTTTGAATCCAATCCTTCGCGGGCTCCACACCTACCTGTACGAGTTGTTCAGAAATTTCGTAGCTAAACCTGTTACGGTTAACGCTCTGGTGATTTAAAAAGCGCTTCAGCTCTACTTGCTGTACGTCCTCTCCTGCGTTGTAATAGACACGCTCTGCTTCAAAACTTTGAGAAAGCAGCCAGTTCAGTCCTTTAAATCTTGAGTAACGATTTTCCATAGTTCTAAAGTTTAGTATTTACTAAGATACTTATGGAAGTAGGTTGCATCTTGCTAACCAAGTGTTAAATCGCTGATTTTTAATAGAATATTCAGCAATTTTTAAGAAAAATAATTAAATCTTAAGAAAATTTGCAGATAGAAAATTCTTACGGTTAGACGAACATTTCTTTAAGAACATCACCAACGTAATAAGCCAGTATCGCTGCCACGCCTCCTAACAAAAGGGTTTCCAGTATTCCCCAAAGAATGTTTTTTTCGTTTACAATACTTTTAAGACTGCCAACAATAGCCAGCGCTACACCCGTAAGGATACAGGAGTATAAAAATAGCTGAGATTCCAATTCTGGACCATTGCCCGTAAAGAAGTAGGAAAGTAGCGGGACCGATCCTACTACAATAAAACTGAAAAAGGTTACTCCCGCGGTTTTGTATGGAGCCTTGTCACTCTTTACCAT
>JBAVJE010000336.1:0-3645 GCA_049687615.1 Salinimicrobium sp.
GTGGTAAAACATTTCGGTGGGCATCCCTCCTATCATTTCTCGATTAAATTCTGCCTCCCAAACCAACCAGTTCCTTCCGCCGAAGTCTATTGCCACCTGGGCAAGACAATCATCCATCGGCAGGTAAAACCCATAACGTTCAATCCCTAACTTGTTTCCGATGGCTTTTGCAAACACCTCTCCCAGGGCAATAGCCGTATCTTCAATTGTATGGTGCTCATCAACCTCCAGATCTCCTTTCACCTGCACCTCAAGATCCATTTGGCCGTGCCTGGCGACCTGGTCAAGCATGTGATCAAAAAATTTGATTCCGGTATCGATATGACTTTTGCCTGTACCGTCAAGGTTCAAACTTATGGAAATTTCAGTTTCATTTGTCTTGCGATCAACGGCTGCTGAACGATCGGACAATTTCAAAAAATCATAGATCTCTTTCCAGCTGCCAGTTTCCATTTCAATCACCTCGGCCAGCTCCTCTCTTTTTGCAGATATCTCTTCCTTGCCCAAATCTTCGTGTCCGGTAATAAAAATCCCCTTAGCGTTCAGGTTTTTTGCAAGTTCCATATCGGTTAGCCGGTCACCAATTACAAATGAATTTGCAAGATCGTATTGATCAGGATTAAGATATTGGCCCAACAAACCTGTACGGGGTTTTCGGGTCTCGGCATTGTCTTCGGGAAAAGTCCTGTCAATAATGATCTCACTAAAATTCACCCCTTCATTAGCAAAGGTTTTAAGAACGAGATTCTGTACCGGCCAAAAAGTGTCTTCCGGGAAAGAATCTGTGCCCAATCCGTCTTGATTGGTCACCATTACCAACTCATAATCCAGTTCTTTAGCAATTTTCCCCAGGTATTGAAAAACACCCTCATAAAACTCAAGTTTTTCAAAACTGTCTAATTGATAATCATATGGTTCAAGGACAAGCGTCCCGTCCCGGTCTAAAAAGAGCACTTTTTTCATACCTGTCTTTCTTTCTGTTTTTGATTTTTCTCTATTTCCTGCAGCGCTTTCACAAGCTTAATATTATCGGTCATATTACCCACCGTAAACCTTATCGTATTTTCACACAGCGGCTGATTGCTGCGGTTACGCACCACAATCCGTTTTTCCAAAAGCTGTTGATACCTCAAACCGGCATCATCAATTCTTGCGAGGATGAAATTTGCATCAGACGAAAAGATATGTTCCACAAAATTCAGTTTAGATAATTCTCCCTGCAGAAAGTCTTTTTGGGAAAGTATCTTTTTAACTTCCAGTGCCACCTGTTCTTTAGCCTGCAGCCTTTCCAATGCTTTCTCCTGCGTGAGCACATTCACATTGTATGGCGGTTTTATCTTGTTGAGAATTTCTATTATTTCTGCGGAAGCATAGCAAATTCCGAGTCTTATTCCTGCCTGGCCATAAGCTTTCGAGAGGGTTTGGGTGATCACCAGATTCGGAAATTTTTCCAGCTGAAGCAACCAGCTTTGTTTCTCGGAAAAATCAATGTAAGCTTCATCGATAACAACAAGTCCGGGGAAATTTTGAAGCAATTCTACAACTACTTCTTCCGAAAATGAATTCCCTGTAGGATTATTGGGTGAACACAAGAAGATCATTTTGGTATTTGGATTCACCCTTTCTAAAATCCGCGCTACATCCGGCTGAAAATCATTTTTCAACAAGACTTCTCTGTTTTCGACTTGATTTAGATCTGCCAGCACTTTATACATTCCGTAAGTTGGAGGAAGGGTGATGACATTATCCTCTCCCGGTTCACAAAAAGCCCTGAATAAAAGGTCCAGCACCTCGTCGCTACCGTTCCCGAGTAAAATTTGCTCCGTATTTCGCCCTTTTTGAATACTCAGTTCAGTCTTCAGCCTGCCCTGCTGCGGATCTGGATATCGATTCACACCGTTTTCGAACGGATTTTCATTGGCATCCAAAAATGTCATTTTTCGGCCATCTGTCTGGAATTCGTCCCTGGCCGAAGAATACGGTTTCATACGTTTCACATTCTTTCGAACGAGCTTTTCTATTTTGAATTCCTTTTTCATGATTTCCCTTTTAACCTCAGGCTTACGGCGTTCTTGTGCGCCTGCAAACCTTCTGCCTCTGCCATGAGCTCAATAGCCGGACCAATATTTTGAATTCCATTTTCAGAAATCTCCTGAAAACTAATCGCTTTCATAAAGCTATCCAGGTTGACGCCGCTGTATTGTTTCGCATATCCGTTTGTAGGCAGGGTATGATTTGTGCCTGAGGCATAGTCGCCCGCGCTTTCGGGCGTATTGTTCCCAATAAAAACAGAACCGGCGTTTTTGATCCCCGAAAGGAAAAAAGCAGAGTCTTTTGTGGCAACAATAAGGTGTTCCGGGCCATATTCATTGACCAGTTCTAAAGCCATTTTAGAGTCTTCAATAAAAATTAGCCGGGAATTTTCTATGGCTGCCGATGCAATTTCCTTGCGCGGAAGTGCTTGCAGCTGCTGCTCTACCTCTTGCTCAACTTCCTCCATTAACTTCTTGGAAAGTGAGACCAGGATCACCTGGCTATCTTTTCCATGTTCTGCCTGCGAAAGCAAATCTGAAGCCACAAAAGCAGCGTTAGCCGAATCATCTGCTAAAACCAGCAATTCCGAAGGACCTGCAGGCATATCTATCGCCACACTATACTTAGTCGCCATTTGCTTCGCTACGGTGACAAACTGGTTGCCGGGCCCGAAGATCTTGTACACTTTAGGAAGCGTTTTAGTTCCAAAAGTCATTCCGCCAATCGCCTGTATCCCCCCAACTTTAAAGATCATATCAATCCCGCAAAGCTGAGCAGTATAGAGGATCACCGGATTAATCTCTCCTTTTTTATCAGGTGGTGTACATAGCACGATCTCTTCACAACCTGCGATCTTTGCCGGCACGGCCAGCATAAGAATTGTTGAAAATAATGGTGCTGTACCTCCCGGAATATAAAGTCCAATTTTTTGGATAGGTCGTTTTTCCTGCCAGCATTTTACTCCCGCAGTCGTTTCTACCGATACTTTTTTAGTTTTTTGCGCTGCATGAAAGCTTTCAATATTCTTTTTGGCCAGCAAAATGGCCTGTTTAAGTTCTTCAGAAACTTTGGAAACCGCCTTTTGTATTTCATTCTGCGTTACCTGCAGTTGTTCGGGACGAATACCATCAAAAAGTTCGGTGTACCTCAATACAGCTTCATCTCCCTTCGATTTTATTTCCCCAAAGATCTCGGTTACCGTCTTTTCAATATCTTCGAAAGTTTGGGTAGGTCTGCGAAGGATCTCCTCCCATTCTACTCTTTCCGGATTATATATTTTTTTCATCGCTTTAGATTTTAAAGAACCATTTTTTCAATTGGCGCTACCAAAATTCCTTCGGCACCGTTCTGCTTCAGTTCATCGATCACCTCCCAAAACCGTTCTTCATCTATAACGGTATGCAGGGAACTCCAGCCTTCTTCGGCTAACGGCAAAACCGTTGGGCTCCTCATTCCCGGAAGAAGTTTCACCACCTGGTCTAACTGGGCATTCGGAACATTCATCAAAATATATTTCGACCTTCTCGCCCGCAGCACAGATTTAATTCTGAATTGCAGTTTCTCCATAATTTCTTTCCTTTCCGAAGAAATAAGGGGCGATACGGCCAATAC
>JBAVJE010000337.1:0-1656 GCA_049687615.1 Salinimicrobium sp.
AGTCGAACCTTTCCTCTTGAAGAAGACGGTGAATTTAAAGAGACAGGTGCAGAAATTCTGGTATCTGGAGAAGAAGATGTTTTTACTTTCACAGAAACTGAACCGGGAAAATATGTTTCTGATCAAGCTTTTCAAGCAAAACCAGGAGTGAAATATATTCTTGATATAACCACTTCTGAAGGGAAACATTACACATCAGACCCCGAAGAGCTTCCGGGTAGGTCTGAAATAGAGGATGTTTATGTAAAACCTGCTACTATTGACGGCGAAAGTGGTTTAGCAATTCTAGTTGATATCGGCAATCCCGGGGAAACTTCGGGCTTCTATAAATATGAGTTTTCGGAAACCTACAAAATTGTTTCGCCATACCAATCTATTCGGGACCTTTATTTGATTGATGGCGAGTTCGTGGAAGTGATGAAAACCAAACAAGAAACCGTCTGTTACACTACAGAGGAATCAAGTGAACTACTTTTAGCGAATACAAATGGGCAGGTGGAAAATCAATTAGACGGGTTTTTAGTCAGGTTCATGAATAGGGAGAACTTTAGGACTGCCTACCGGTATAGTATTCTTGTCAAACAATATGCTGTCGCGGCTGAAACCTATTCATATTATCAAACTCTAAAAAGTTTCTCCGGATCAAAAAATCTGTTTTCTCAAAATCAGTTGGGGTTGATCAATGGAAATATTTCGTCTTTAAGTGATCCTGAAGAACCGGTTGTGGGGATCTTTTCAGTAAACGCAGTTAAGTCAAAAAGGATCTTTTTTAATTTTGAGGACTTCTATGATAGAAATGTTTTTACCCCAGATGTCCATGTGGAGTGCGAAGCTGGTTTTCCACCAACAGCAACACAGGAAGACAGGGAGACAATTGGGGAGTCCTTAGCAGAGGGAAAACTTAAGTATCTTGGTTTCGATCCCACAAGAGGTTATAGATTTGTAAAGGCCGGTTGTGTGGATTGCACTGTTTATGGAACAAATGTTCCTCCAGATTTCTGGGTCGAATAGTTATAAGTTTTATGAAAATAAATTACTTCATACTAATTACAGCGTTAAATTTTATTTTAACTCCCATCGTGCGGGGACAGGAGATTAATAGCTCCTTAGTGGCAGAAGGACTATTAGAAAATACGGCGGCAGAAAAGATTTACGTGCATTATAATTCATCCCTCATATTTCCCGGGGAATATTTTATGTATTCGGTTTATAATGTGAAGGAAAATGGAGAGCCATTTAACTTTAGTAAAATAGCCTATGTCGAGCTTATTGCAAAAGATGGACAGCTTATTTTCAAGCAAAAAGTGAGCCTGGAAAAAGGAAGGGGTAGTGCTGATTTCTTTGTGCCAACTTCAACTCCATCAGGAAGTTATAAGCTATTAGCTTATACCAACTGGATGAAGAATTTCAAAAACAATATTTTTGAAGGAGATGTTGTTGTAGTTAATCCCTATAAATCCATTCAGTGGGAATTACTGGAGAATAATTCGGCTTCCCTGGCCACAGAGAAAAATTTTCCGCATCCTTCAAAAACTTTAAAGACCAAAGATAAAGGAATTGAAATCACCCTTAACAAAATGGTTTTTGGGAATAGAGATCAGGTCCTGGTGGATTTACAATGCGAAAATACGAGTGAGGTTTTAGGAAGATATTCTC
>JBAVJE010000338.1:0-3662 GCA_049687615.1 Salinimicrobium sp.
GAGCACAATTAAGAGGAGTAAGAAAAACCGAATTCTTCCTGTATCGGCTTGAAAAATTATTTGTTTAAAAAGTCAAAAACCCAGAAAATGTTCTTGATCCGCAAAGCTTCAGGTTTTCGTGAAACAGAAAAAACCACGTCCTTTCAGAACGTGGTTTTGTACTTGATGTGATCGCGACAGGATTCGAACCTGTGACCGTCTGCTTAGAAGGCAGATGCTCTATCCAACTGAGCTACGCGACCCTTAAAGCGGTGCAAATATAATGAGCTTTTCAAAAACTGCAAGCAAAAATAAAAATTAATTACAGCAGTCTTTGTAACAACTGGATTAAGAGTGTTTAAAGTAGCTCCTGTAAATTCATAATCAGGACTTTCTCTTAAAAATGCTTCAAAAACGCCTTTTTTGAAGGGGCTGCAATTTCCAAAAGTACTATTAAATCTTTCATAATATTGACCTAAGGCTCATCTGCTCTTTTTCTGAAAAAGTAATTATCTGTTACATTTACATAAAGGCCTTTATTTTTAAGGAAATCCTGCGCTTCAGCAGAAAAAAATCATCGTAAAAATCATTTGAAAAATGGAAGTCAGTACACCTAATGAACGACAACCTCTAAGTGAGGCGTCCATTAAGGAAATGATAGAACAACTACATGAGAACTGCGAAATGGATAAGCACCTGCCCGGCGGGGGCTATCTGCACATGAGCGATGAGCTGCCTTATTTGGTAATTTACAGGCAAAAAGAGCAGGCCGAGGATGAGAATAACGGAGATAAAGGGACTGTACGCTTCGTGCTTAGTGAAGCTTCCTTTCTTGTTATTGGCTCCAAAGATTTTGAAGGTTATCAACGTCTCATGTTTGCTCTTGGAGAGGCCATGGCCTGCAAATTTAAGTCATTTTTGATGCTGGAAATTTACTCAGGGGAGCCCTCTTTAAAGAAATTCCGGATCAAAGGACCTGCAGATAAACTTCCGAAGACCTTAGAAGTCTTCAAAGAGCAGCTCGACCAGCTTAGTCATAATTATGAAGTTCTGCATTTTGAAGAAAACGAAATTATTGATACCATAGAACGGCAACCCCCGGGCCGGAAACCTCTTTTAGAGCTCTCTGCCTTGAAAGACGCAGGTTGTCTTTTGCTGGGACTCGAAGTACCGCCCGTTTACCGTAGCCCGGGTGGAGAAGAATATCCTGTGTTTTTCAGAAGTTTTAAAGATGACCTGGTATTAGCATTGCATAAGACCATCTTTGAGTTTATAAGAATTCAAACCTCCAGCGGGGTCAATAGTTACAGTGCTCTGGGCCAAAAAAGCCTGCAGAAAAATTTAATGGAGATCGATCAACAACTAGCTGAAATCGAAACTTCTTACCAATTTCTATGGCTTATTTCTCCAGCAAATATCAGGCAAATCAAGGATAACTTCTTTAAAACAAATTACGAGAAAGTCCTGAATTACCATTATCGCTTGCTTCCTTTTGACCCCGATGTGCTTAAGAGGAAACTGTATAATTTAAAAATGGAAGAGATTGATGACCCCGCATTATCCTACATCTTCAGGGAAAAACGCGAAGAACTGGATCTGCAAATAAGCATGCTTACTAACCGCGGTTCTAAAAAATTTTTCTATGATAGCATGATGCTGTACGGGGATATTGAAAAACCGCTTCTTAAGGAGGCCGAGACCTTGCTTCGTGACTCGGCTGAAGAAGAAGATAACGAGAACGACAGCATTATGAAGGCTGAAGATTTCAGACTCCTGGCAGAAAAAGAGTTTGATTTCTTTAAGGAACAGGACCCGAATTTTTCAAGCAAGGTCCATGTAAGAGATGATGTTAATATTCTAATGGTTTCACAGGGAGAGCTTTATATTCCCAGTGATTATAAATTGAATGCCAACGAGACTAAAGCACTTATTCAGCATGAAATTGGCACTCATGTCCTCACCTATTACAACGGAAATCAGCAGCCGTTAAAACTGCTTTCTATCGGCCTAACAGATTATGACACCTTACAAGAAGGGCTGGCAGTTCTTTCGGAATATTTAGTAGGCGGACTTACCGCCAATCGTATGCGAACGCTTTCAGGAAGAGTTGTCGCCGCATCGGCAAGGATGCACGGAGCAGAATTCCAGGACATTTTCCGCCTGTTGCATCACGATTACGGATTTTCTCCACAGCGGTCTTTTAATATTACATCAAGGATCCTACAGGGAGGAGGTTTTACAAAAGACATTTCCTATTTAAAGGGGCTGTTGCAGCTTAAGGAACACCTGGAGAATGGCGGAGAACTTGCCCCCTTATTAACCGGAAAATTTGCCCTTGAGCACATGCCCATTATTAATGAACTCGGAGAAAGACGGGTGCTGAAACCCGTAAATCTTACTCCGCGATATTTGAATACTGAAGAAACAAAAACTAAATTAAGTAAAATTCGAAAGGGATTATCTCTTTCACAAATGATCAACGCATGAAAATATGTTTTGTAGTGAACAACATTGACACAGAAACCTGTGGCACCACCATTTACATGGTTTACGAGGCCTGGAAACGCAAGCACGACGTTTACGTCATGGGAGTGGGAGATTTTTCCTTCACCAATACCGAACGCCTGAGCATTAACAGCACTTATGTTTCCAAAACTTCAAAGGCTAAAAATCCTGAAGAATACCTCAAACTGTTGCAGGGCGAAAAAGCCAAAAAAGACCGAATATTTGCTACAGACCTTGATGTGCTTTTCATTAGGAATAATCCTACCGAGGAAGGAAGCAGCCGCCAATGGGCAGAACAGGCAGGTGTGGCCTTTGGCCGCATGATGCAACAGGAAGGCGTGCTGGTGCTCAATGATGCCTATGCCCTATCCAATGCGTTCATCGACAAGTTATATTTTGAAGAGTTGCCCAGCGAAATTAAACCCGCCTCGCTTATTACCCGTGAAAAAGAGGAGATTCTTAAGTTCTTTGAAGACCATAAAAAGAAGATGGTGCTTAAACCTTTGGAAGGCTCGGGTGGCCGGGATGTTTACCTTATTGACAAGAATGAAAAGAACCTTAACCAGATCATTGAAAATATCATTCAGCAAGGCTATGTAATCGCCCAGGAATTTGTTCCCGAAGCCAGTGAAGATGTAAGGGTGCTCTTGCTCAACGGGAAGGTCATGGAAAAGAAAGGCAAATACGGAATTATTAGACGTGTAAGCGGGGAAGGAGAATTCCGAAGTAATTTTGCCCAGGGCGGTTCCGCAGACAAAAGTCCGCTGACTGAAGGTATTAAGAAAGTGGTCGATGTAGTGGGACCAAAACTTATTAAAGACGGACTCTTCTTCGTAGGCCTTGATGTGGTTAAAGATAAATTACTGGAGATCAACGTGCTTAGTCCCGGAGGACTGGATCATTTTGGAGAAATAGGTTTGCCTGATTTTTCAGATCTGATTATTGACTCTATCGAGAAAAAGGTAGCATATAAAAACCTTTACGAGGGAAAAATTGAAAATAAAGTATTGGCCACCATGGCTTAAATAAAAAAAATATGGACAAAAGAATTATAGGAAACTACAGCAGTAATAAAAAAGGGCCTCTCCTGTTCGTTACAGGCGGGGTTCACGGCAATGAACCCAGCGGTGTAAAAGCTCTGGAAAAGGTTTTTGCCGAACTTGAAAAAACAAAACCTG